>CAYHRC010000240.1:0-4892 GCA_964358565.1 uncultured Sphingobacterium sp.
ATAAAGAGACTGGAATACAGGCGTATTGATATAATGATCGAACCTGATCAGTCCGGCAGCGTTCCCGGGTGTATCAGCCTGAAAATGGGAACCATAAATTTGTACATACCATGGCGGAGCTGCAGGATAAAGGTAATAAATTACAAATCCAAGGAGGTTAACCAGTACAAAGGTGAGCGAAAAGTATAAAAACTGTTTTCTGTTCCTGAAAAATAAACAGGCCGCGAACACCAATGGAACCGGTATCCACATTAAATAAAATAAACCGCTGATGATATCTGAAAAAGCATTTGCATATATTCTGCAATATTCGTTTGGCGTCAGGATAAGGCCATTTAAAGAGATACCAAAAAAGCTTTTTTCCATATTATACAGACCTTCTGTGCTTACAGAATTAAATAAATAATTAGGAATAGCTTTCATGTAATCGAACAGGATCCAGTAAACTATGAAAATGGAAAATCCAAGGATAAATTTCCGTGTAATATTCGCTGCGTAATAAAATGTATTAAAGATGAGGATCAGTACCAGCTGGTCTGTTTTAAATCCGATCAATAAAACTGAAAGCAACAAATAGCTTACTGAGATACCTAATGTTATAAGAATATCTTTTTTTGTGAAAAGAGCTTTGTTCTGAATTATAGCTTCATTCATGTTGTTTGCCGGAAAGTCTGATCTGAAGATTTTATCCCATAGGGATAAGCTGACCCCAAATCCTTTTGCAGGATCAGAATAATGATGAAGCATATGGTGTTGTTTTAAACTTCTCAAAAAGGGACTTTTAAGAGTTGCATGATGCAAAGCGTAATGAGTCATATCGTAAACCAGGTACCCGCCTATAAAACCAGGAAAGAAAGCAAAAACGGCTCCATCAGGCAACAGCCAGTTGAACAAAAAATAAAAACCCAGAGCCAGAGGAATACTGGCAGAAGGAGGCATGACTAACCTTCTGGTATCGTTAGGGTAATCATGATGTACACCATGAAAGATAAAATGAATTTGCTTTCCCCAGTCTGATGAGGGCTGAAAATGAAAAATAAAGCGGTGAAGCAGGTATTCTGTTAAAGTCCAGATGAATATTCCAAGCAGGAGCCAGCCAGAAAAGTTGAAAACATTCATTTGTGTGCTGAGGTATGCTTTCCAGATCAGAAAAACAATTAATGGGATATAAACTATCAGTGGAACAAAATAATGGACTTTTGATAAACTTTCGAGAAGATCACTTTTAAACATCCTGACGGATTCAGGAGAATTAGAAATAAAATTCTTCTTCATGAGTCTATATGGTTAATCGTTCTGAAACCCGGTTCCTGGCTGCTCCGTTAATACCTTCAAATTCTACGTATTTTACATTCGGGAGCCAGTAAGAACCCCCTTCTATCCTGATAAAAATGCGTTCAAGCATGATTTTTTTATCATTTGCGGTTATATACACATGATATTTGTTATCCGACTCTGATTTGATCAGATATAGAGGGACTTGTTTATGTGCAACAAACCGCAGTTCGTATTTATCTTTTTCAAGCTTTTTAGTCTCAATACCATAAGCAAACTTCTTTTGAATATAAGTAAGATCCTTTTTCTCCCCCTTGTCTGCATAACGCATCCAGTAAACTTTTACAGGTTCCTCCTCATTGATCAGGCCTTTATTGTCCAGATTTAGCTCACAAATAATTGTATTGGCATTCGGATCTCTCTGAAGGTAAAACAGCTGATTTTTAATACCCTGCGGCCTGGGAAAAACGATGGAAGACGGTTTATCCTTGCCAGGGGTAACGAATACCGGAGCTGCACTTGTAATTCCTGGCATAAGTAATAGGAGCGCTACAATTAAAACAGGAATTTTGACTGCCTTAACTTTCTTTTCATTTAGTTCCTGTTGCTCCAGGCCTCTTTTGGCATCCATCAGACGATTAATTGCTGTGATATTGGTCATAAAGGCCATAATGGTTATAGGAATGGTAAAAATAGACATGGTTTCAAAAACATGAAATGGAATACCGGGAATATATAATTTGTAGTCGCTGCCCAGAAAATGTCCGGCAATTCCGCATGCTAAAGCAAATACACCTATGGTTACTATTCTTTCAGGCCTCTGCATTAATCCGCCCCTGCATTCTATGCCTAAACCTTCGGCCCTGGCCCGGGTATAGCTTACCATCATGGATCCTATCAAAGCGATAAAGGCAAATAAAGAACTCAAAAAATAATGATCGGATATCAGATAATAGCAAATACCCAGAAACAGGATTAATTCGCTGTAACGGTCAAGAACAGAATCATAAAGCGCACCAAATCTGGAGCTCATATTGCCCAGGCGGGCAACCTGCCCATCCAGCATATCAAAAACTCCGGCGAACAAAACTGCTGCACCAGCCCAGCCTACATAGGAAAGATCTCCGCGCTCAGTTCTTTCAGCTGCCAGAATAAAAATAACCGCCACACCAATATTTAAAATAAGACCTATAGTAGTAATCATATTGGGGGTTAAACCAGCTTTGATTAATCCTCTGACAAAGGGATTTAGTACTTTATAAATACCTTGCTGAAGGGCATCCCTGAAAGCTGAGAATTTAGATACTTCCATATATATTTTTTTAAAAAATCAAATTTAAATCTTATTCTCTTCAGATAAGGTTTTTTTATTCCTTAAAACACCTGTAATCCTCTATCTGATATAATCTCTCCCGGCCGGAAATGTTTAAATAAGACCTGATTTATTCAGAAAAATCAGTAAAATTATGATCTTATTAATGCCTGCAAAAAGAACAGGCATTTTGCGCTATAAAAAGATATTCATCTGAAAACTTGCGAAATTATTAGGATCTGCAATACTATATTCGAGTACACACCTGCAAGTACATCATCAGCCATTACCCCCCAGCCACCGGGCAGCGATTCCAAATTTTTTATAAACAATGGCTTTGTGATGTCGAAGAACCTGAATAAAACAAATCCTGTTATTAAATATTTCAATGTGACAGGCACAAATAAGAGGGTAATGCACATTCCTGCAATCTCATCAATTACAACCCTGTTATGGTCTTTACCCCACAGTATTTCAACTTTACCGGCAGACCAGACACCCATTATGGTGATCAATAAAGTGATCCATATCGAAAATGAAGAAGGAAGTATATAAGCGGGCTGGAAAATGTACCAGAAGAGGCAGGCTGCGGCAGCTGAAATAGTACCTGCACCTTTTCCGATATAACCAATTCCCAGACCGCTGGAAATGCATTTATAAAATAACATTATAAGGTTTCAACGAATTCCTGGTAATAATCAAGTCCTAAATGAGTGATTAAATCCTCACCCATCAGATGGCGCAGGGTATTTTGCAGCTTTATAAGTTGTTTAAATATGTCATGTTCCGGCCTTAAATCCGGAGCAGTTTGCGGAGATTTAAAGTAAAATGATAACCATTCCTGTATCCCGCTCATTTTGGCTCTTTTAGCAAGATCCATAAACAAGGCCAGATCGAGCACAATGGGTGCTGCCAGGATAGAATCGCGGCATAGAAAGTTTACTTTAATTTGCATTTTATAACCCAGCCATCCGAAAATATCAATATTGTCCCAACTCTCTTTATTATCACCATGAGGAGGGTAATAATCGATACGGATTTTGTGGTAAAGATTTCCGTACAAGTCGGGATTGTCCTGAGGGCGCAAAATATCTTCAAGTACACTTAATTTTGAAACTTCTTTTGTTTTAAAGTTGTCCGGATCATCCAATACCAAACCATCCCGGTTGCCGAGAATATTGGTAGAGAACCAGCCATTAATCCCCAGTGAACGTGCACTTAATCCGGGCGCCAGGATAGTTTTCATTAAAGTTTGACCGGTTTTAAAGTCTTTCCCGGCAATGGGGGTTTCTGTTTCTTTCGAAAGTTCTATAAGCGCTGGAATATCCACTGTTAAGTTCGGCGCCCCGTTAGCAAAGGGAACTCCTAATTTTAAGGCCGCATAAGCATAGATCATACTTGGCGCAATAAGCGTATCATTATCTTTTAATCCCTGTTCAAAAGCAGTTAAAGTTTGATGCACCTCTGAGGGTTTAAAATAAATCTCTGTTGATCCACACCATACCAATACAACACGGCTGCAATTGTTGTCTTTTTGAAAGTTTTGAATATCTTCCATTACCTCTAAAGCCATTTCCCATTTAGTTGCGCATTCCTTAACGTTTGTAGCCACCAGATTCTTAACATATCTCTTGTCAAATGCTGCCTTCATTGGCTTAATGGCTTCCAGTTCTTTCCGGACGTCTCTCAGCAGATTGGCATCGAGTACTCTCGCATTCATGGCCGCATCAAAAACATTATCTTCATAAACGTCCCAGCCACCAAAAACAATCTGATCAAGATCAGCCAAAGGCACAAAGTCTTTTACTTTGGGATAACGGTTTTCAGTCCTTTTACCTAAACGGATACTTCCCATTTGAGTTAGAGAACCGATGGGTTTTGATATACCTTTCTTGATTGCTTCAACTCCGGCTATCATAGTTGTGGCAACGGCTCCTAAGCCGGGTATTAAAACACCAAGTTTGCCTTCTGCTTTTTGAACTTGTTCTTTCATATGATTTATTTTATCTGCTTTATAACCAGTTATTCTCTTTATACCATTTTATCGTTTCATTTAAACCTTTTTCCAGATTATACCGGGGCTTATAATCTAAATCCTTCATGATATTTTGAATGTTGCAGGACCAGTTGACCGCTGTTAATTCAGGCATTTTTTCTTTGTTCAATGCAGGTGTCATCTCACTTTTGGCATATATTAAATCCATGGCCATGGCAAGTGCATGAACTGCTCTGACCGGTAAGTGAATTGTGAAAGTTTTCTTTGATAATGCTTTTTTTACCCCATCTGCTAATGCATACCGGTTAT
>CAYHRC010000241.1:0-4889 GCA_964358565.1 uncultured Sphingobacterium sp.
TACCAACCATAGAGTGGACTTATAATAAAAGCTATGTCACTAAAACTGAACTGGCCATGATCGATATTTTATCGCACAATAACTGGAAGCGACCTATATATTTCGCTATCACCGTTCCGAACGATAATTATATGGGACTTGGCGATTATTTATATAATGAAGGTTTTGCATATCGATTATTGCCGCTGAAAAAAGCGATTCAAGATACTACCCAGGAAAAGCTTGAGCTCACCAACACCGATGTGATGTATAATAATATGATGACTAAGTTTAAATGGGGCAATATGAAGCACGCCACCTATTTAGACCCTGAATCGGTTCGTATGAGTTTTACTATTATTAACCATTTCAATATTCTTGCTGAAAACCTGCATCGTGATGGCCGTTCAGAGGAAGCCAGAAAAGCATTATTAAAATGTATGGAAGTGGTTCCTGATAAAAATTATTCCCTGAACTTTACCATCCGCAAGTTCTATATGGCTGACCTCCTTTACAAGTTAAAAGAGGCCCAAAAAGCAAATGAACTTGTTAGAGCTACGGCTGATTATATTGAAGATCAGCTAAATTATCTTTCTGCAATAGCTCAAACAAAGGAAAACCTAAACAGCCGGGAGATCCAGCTTGGAGTATATGTAATGGGGGAAATGGTAAAACTAACCGGAAAGAATGCCCAAACCGCCCTTAATAAACAATTACAGGCCAGGTATAACGCCATGGAGACTAAATTTGTCGGAGTAGCAAAGTAAGTGAGGTGATTGGTTAACGGTTAACGGTAATTGGGTGATCGGTAATTGGTTAACCACCCCCTACCCCCGCCAGCGGCCGCCAGCGGGGGACAGTATAACGCCTATACACCTGAAGGTCTGGATAAACCGAGATAATACTGATAGTGGATAATCTTATTTAAGAACAAAATTTTCTTCTTTAATCCTGCATCTCGCCACCAAGTGTCCCCCGCTCGGGGGAATCAAAGGGGGTGGCTTTCGGATTACAACATCACGGAAATATTTTTTCATGATTTTTATTGTACATGAGAAAAACCCTGCCAGCGAGGGACAGTATAATGCCTAACCTGGCCGCAGTAAGTATGATGCCAACTCACCGCAGGATTAATTGAAAGCTTATATCAAAAAAAGTCTAAAGTAAAAAGCTCAAGGCCAAAAGCTTTCACCTTTTGTCTCTTCTACCCTTCAACAACCACTCCCATTGCACAAAATTTATCTATCCGTTCCTTTATAACATGTTCTATATCACGTCCGCAAAGCTCTTTTAAATCCTTTATAATACGCTCGCGAATGGTTTCAGCCATATTTTGAGGGTTATGATGCGCACCACCCAATGGTTCTTTTATTATACCATCAATAAGTTTGTTGCCAAGCATATCCTCAGCGGTAAGCTTCAGGCAGTCAGCTGCACGTTCTTTAAAATCCCAGCTGCGCCAAAGAATCGATGAACAAGATTCGGGTGAAATCACAGAATACCATGTATGCTCCAGCATATACACACGGTCACCTATACCAAGACCTAAGGCACCGCCTGATGCACCTTCGCCAACAACAAAGCAAAGAATAGGCACATTGAGAACCGACATCTCAAGCAAGTTACGGGCGATAGCTTCTCCTTGCCCGCGCTCCTCGGCTTCAAGACCGGGGTATGCACCCGGTGTATCTATAAATGTAATTACAGGTTTGTTGAACTTTTCGGCAAGTTTCATTAGTCTCAGGGCTTTGCGGTAACCCTCAGGATTAGCCATACCAAAATTGCGGTATTGACGCATTTTAGTATTCACACCTTTCTGATGTCCAATCACCATTACAGTCTGACCTCCAATACTTGCAAAACCACCCACAATTGCTTTATCATCCTTTACCGTACGATCCCCGTGCATTTCGATAAAATCATCACAGATCATCTCGATATAGGATAAGGTATAAGGTCTTTCAGGATGCCTCGAAATCTGAACCTTTTGCCAGCCGCTAAGATTTGAATATACCTGCTGTCTTGTCGCCTCGATCTTAGCTTCCAATTCGGCCAGGGTAGCAGACATATCAACTTTAGTTTTGTCAGCCACCTGCTTAACCTTTTCGATCTGCAGCTGCAAGTCGACGATAGGCTTTTCAAAATCGAATGTTGTATTCATTAGGATTATTGATTGAGTGGGCTAAATTAGGAAAATTTAAACAGTGAGAGCATAACCAATATATCTCTTCATGGTTTTAAATTTTTTAATTTTTCTTTTGCCTGATCCCAGGTATTAATGCTTTTATTTTCAACGCTGGCTTCATCTATTAATTGTTGCAAGCATGCCAGTTCCTTCAGAATAACATCGGCATTTATACCCTCTTTTTTAAAGAGGATGAGATCAAGCAAAATAGCTTTCTTATTCCCTTTGTCGTCAGTTATAAAATTAATTCCGTTTATCATCATAATGATTTTTTTGATTTAACATAAATTCAGCCCTGGTTAATAATCAAATAAGCAAACTATTGAGCTTACAAATATAGGAGTCCCTTAGATGAGTTTTTTCAGCCTGAGTTTATTTTTTATTGTCTCTTTTAAAACAGCTTTTTAAACTGATGAAACCATTCTTAAAGGGCTTTTTTATTTTTATCCGGATTACAATCAAAAACAGATATTCTACTA
Source organism: uncultured Sphingobacterium sp. (assembly GCA_964358565.1). Classification (GTDB taxonomy): domain Bacteria; phylum Bacteroidota; class Bacteroidia; order Sphingobacteriales; family Sphingobacteriaceae; genus Daejeonella. Next base: position 2,644 of record CAYHRC010000241.1, read on the forward strand.
TTTATTTGTTATATTTTTGAATATATAGAGTAATCTTCAGACCAAGCATCTAAATGGGGCATTTACCAAAACTTATAGAAGATCTTGCATTAATTCTAATTGTTGCTGCAATTACAACTTTATTATTCAAAAGTATAAAACAGCCATTAGTTTTAGGATACATTATTGCGGGTTTCCTGGTTGGTCCCCACTTATCGTTGACGCCCACAGTAGTTGATACCACAAACATAGAGACCCTTGCCGAGATAGGCGTAATATTTCTTCTTTTCAGCCTGGGTCTGGAGTTCAGTTTTAAGAAGCTGATTCGTGTAGGCGGGACCGCTTCAATAACGGCTTTTGTTGAAATTGTTTTTATAACCATTGCCGGATATTTTGCAGGCCAGTGGATGGGCTGGTCTGTCATGGATAGCTTGTTCCTTGGAGGTATGCTGGCAAGTTCATCCACTACTATCATCATCAAAGCCTTTGATGAACTTGGCGTAAAAACAAAACAATTTGCGCAGACCGTGTTTGGGATACTTGTAGTTGAAGATATTATCGTCATTTTATTAATGGTTTTGCTTTCAACGGTGGCTGTAACCAAACAATTTCAAGGGACTGACATGTTGTTTACTGTAGCAAAACTCATGTTCTTTCTGTTATTATGGTTCATAGCAGGCATCTTTCTCTTACCTACCCTGCTTAGAAAAGCAAAATCGCTTTTGGACGACGAAACCCTGCTTATTCTTGCTATCGGCCTATGCCTGGGGATGGTGGTTATAGCCAGGCAATTTGGCTTTTCAGCCGAGTTAGGAGCCTTCATTATGGGTTCAATCCTCGCTGAAACCACAAAAGCTGAAAAAGTTGAACATTTAGTCAAACCCGTAAAGGATTTGTTTGGGGCCGTGTTCTTTGTATCTGTAGGTATGCTTATTGATCCTGTCGCTATCATTGAATATCGCTGGCCGGTTCTCTGGGTAACCCTCCTGATCCTTTTCGGAAGATTTTTCAGTGCAACATTAGGAGCCTTACTTTCCGGACAAGGTTTAAAACAATCCATACAGGTAGGAATGAGCCTGGCTCAAATAGGTGAATTTGCCTTCATTGTTGCGTCGCTTGGGCTCGCGCTGGGCGTAACAAGCGACTTTCTGTTTCCCGTGGCTGTTGGTGCATCTGTAATAACTACTTTCACAACCCCCTACCGGATCAAGCATTCTGCTAAGGTTTACGAACTTATTGTTCGCATCCTGCCTTCAAAATGGGTAAGAGGCCTTTCAAATTATTCCACAGGTACGCAATACATACAGGCTGAAACTAAGTGGAAAAGGGTGCTTAAGGCTTATGTAAATATTGCCATCACAAATGGCATTATCCTGCTTGCTTTCATGCTGCTTTCTATAAATTTTCTTCTTCCCTTATTGGAGGAAACCATAAAGAACAGCCTCATAAGGGGAATTACTGCACTAATAGTCTCGTTTGGAATTTCTACTCCATTTTTGTGGGCATTTATGACCAAAAGGCCCAATAATATGGACTATAAAGAACTATGGCTTGATAAAAAATATAGCCACGGACCTTTACTTGCCATAGAGATCTCAAGGGTATTAATCGGCCTGCTGATCATAGGGTTTTGGGTGAGCAAGTTATTTTCCACATTAGCGGCAATTTTCGTTGCAGTACCTTTAGTTATTATAGTATTGATTGTATTCTCAAAAAAGCTCCAGCAGTTCTATCAAAGGCTTGAAGGACGATTTCTTACAAATCTGAATGCAAGGGAGATCGCTGAAGAAAATATCCTGAGTAAGCATTTTAAGCCAGCATCTACTCTTTTACCCTGGGAAGCACACATGGTGGATATGGAAATAAAACCCAATGCAGAATATATAGGCAAGACATTAGAAGAGCTGGCCTGGCGGGAGCATTTCGGAGTTAACCTGGCTTACATTAAACGGGGCGACAAGTTGATCTATGCACCTAACAGGTATAATAAACTGTTGCCTTTTGACCATGTAGGCGTCATTGCAACTGATGAACAGATCCAAGCTTTTAAACCCATATTCGATAGTACTGAAAGCTTTGATGCTAATGAGTATAATATTGAAGATATCGTTGTGCAAAAAATTGTTGTAGATGAACACAACAAACTTAAAGGTTTGACTGTCAGGAATTCAGGCATCAGAGAACGCACTCATGGACTGATCATCGGAATTGAAAGGAATAAAGAAAGAATTCTTAATCCCAATTCTTACACCGTGTTTGAATGGGGA
>CAYHRC010000242.1:0-1687 GCA_964358565.1 uncultured Sphingobacterium sp.
ATGCGGCGATTTTTGTAAGTAACCTACAGTCTCTGATCGTGGCCGAACTGGCCGAAGAACTACATGAGAATACCACTCAGAACAAATACAGCTACAAAGTAACTATTCGGGAAACTGCTTTTTATCTATTCCCGGGATAAGACGAAGAGCATTCTTGTAATATACCTTTTTCAATATCTCATCATTCAGCCCGCTGCCATACATTCTCCAGAAGGCATGATATTTTTTGTGATAAGGAAAGTATTCATCCTCGGTTTCAAGGACCCTGAAATAGGTTGTATATTCTGATGGTACCCAGCTGTCTTTACCAAAAAGGATGCGGTTCTGATATTTTTCGAAAAATGTTTTAGCCCTGCGCGGTTGCCGTCCGAGTTCTGCAATGATCGCCCCAAACTCTACATTCATATTTGGATAGGTGTCAAGAAGTTTGCCGAGCTGATCCAGATCATTTGCATACCAGCCAAAATGGGCAATGATAAAGGTGGTTTCAGGATGTTTTTTTACAATATTATGCTGTTGCCGGATGAGGGCTTCCCATGAAAATCCATCTGCGGCACTTCTGTTTCTGCCGGGTTGGGTAAGAAGTTCCAGCCAGCGTTCGTTCTCTGCATTCGGTTCGTCCCAGAATTGTTTCGGATCAGCAGTATGGATCAGTACCGGAATTCCAAGATCGCCGCATTTTTTCCAAATGGGGTCCAGCCTGACATCATCTACAGGTATTATCATACCTTTATTATCTTTAGCTGAAAAGCCAAGGCTTTTAAATATTTTCAATCCCTGAGCCCCGGCTTTTACATCAGCTTCAAGTTGGTTAACAGCCGTTTGAGACCATCCTGGTTCACCAAGGCCATTGAATGAGATATTTGTGAAAACGACCAGGCGGGTTGGGCTTGTTTCACGGGCATGCTTCACGGAAGAAGCCAGGTATTCACCGCCTCTGCCACTCAGGTTTACCATTACCTGCATATTTAGTTTATCCATTTGGCTGAGTAAAAGGACAAGGTCCTGCGAAGGCATATTGTTCTGGTGATTATGGACATCGATAAAAGGGAACTTCGCTTTCACAGGGATGTGCTCCTGTACCACCAGAGAAGATGGAGGATTATAGGTTTCGAAATCGATTCTGCCTTTTTCTGACTGTGCTAAACTGCATTGGCTGAATAACATTAAGCAGGCAATGTAAATGTATTTCGTTTCTAAAATCTCCATCATATAAATTTAAACCGCTATGAAATTAAATAATACTGCGTTAAATAAAAAATGAAGCAGCTATTTATGCAGACTGTTTGAAAGGAAATAGAAAACCCGGCCGCAAATTATTAATTTTGCAGAAAAATAAAGGAATGGCAGAAAGCAATGTTAAGGACAGCAACGGAAATCCACTTAATGATGGTGATACAGTTCAGGTTATAAAAAGCCTCAAAGTAAAAGGCTCATCTACCACCATAAAGCAGGGAACAGTGATCAAAAAGATCCGTTTAACAGATGATGATGAAGAGGTTGATTGCAAAGTAGATGGTATGAGTGTGGTATTAAAGACCTGCTTTCTTAAGAAAAAATAAAAGGTTCATGCGGACAGGATGCGATCCTATTTAATGCCCCGACTAAAGCCGGATCATTGATTATTTCTTATCCGGACTTTCCGGCTGTAGTTCTACCCCGCAATTGGAGCAAAATTTCGCATTAC
>CAYHRC010000242.1:1787-4852 GCA_964358565.1 uncultured Sphingobacterium sp.
TCCGGACTTTCCGGCTGTAGTTCTACCCCGCAATTGGAGCAAAATTTCGCATTACAATTCCTGTGGGCACGGCAATAATACCGTATCCGATGATCATTAAAATACTGGTGAGTAATTGCCCCAATGGACTTTGTGGTGAAATATCACCGTAGCCAACAGTAGGTATTTAGCTCTGAAGCTGGCTACGCTTTCTATAAAAACGGAAAGAATACTGAATACGATGAGCCAAAGGAGAATCAGGTCAAATAATCTACCCGAAGCGGTATCTGATTTGAAGACGATTGTATAGATTCTTTTTCTTAAGAGGTCGTTTTTTCTTTCGGGCATGTGCTCTTAATTGAGACTTTGTTATTCCTCCTTATTTATGACAAACTGGGTGCCGGATTAGGATGAAAAACTTATCAAATGTTGGAAGGTACAAAATAAAGAGGTTTTTTGGCAGAGTGTTATTGCAGACCAGACTGGCAACCCTGTCCACTCATTGCGAACTTGATCCGCCTGCCCCGACTAAGGCAATAACGTTAATTTAAGGCTACTCTCAAAGAGAAGTATCAAGAGAAGATCCCGGGCCAGGGCCCGGGATGATAGCGATTATTTAAAAAGTGTGTTCGCGTATGCTGGTAACAACCGGATCTGAAATTCCATTCAGATTATAAACGATCTTGCCGGCCCTGATGGTCATCTCACATTCAAGCTTCTTTGTTGCATTCATTTTATAACCGGTATAATCAAAAAAGCCAAATTTGCCTTCACGCAGATTGAATACGGAAACATCAGCAACCGATCCTACTGAAAGTGTTCCCAGCTCTTCTCTTTTTATTTCTTTGGCAGGATTAGAGGTTGTTGCTCTTATCACCGCAGTAAGGTCCATTCCCATTGCCAGAAACTTTGACATGACAGTTAACAAGTCTTTCATAGCTCCATTAATAGCGCCTTTATTCATATCAGTGCTGATAGAGTTAGGATAAAAACCTTGCTCAAGAGCAGGGATTGCCTGCGAATAAGCAAAACTGATCCCCCCAAATCCCACATCGAAAATAATCCCTCTTTTTTGAGCTTCAACAACAAATGGCTTTATTTTTTTAGTTTTTACATCTACGATCGCTTCCCTGCTTGCTCCCAGTTCGGCAAAACAATGAGTGAAAATATCACCGGGGCGCAGATGTTCAGTAAAAAGCTCCCTGATTGAATGTGCAGGGGTGGTACCGCCAAAGTCAACCATCACCGGAATGTCACCGGCAAGCTTTCCGGCCTCTACTGCACGATCAACCGGTGTCCATTCAGGACCGCTGTAATGGGCAGTCTTAATGCCTACAATATAATCTTTATACCTTCGGGCAACTATTGAAGTCAATTTCGGATCCATGTCACCGGTATTCTGTTCATATGCACCGCCCCGGTAACCTTCGCCTACAATATTCAGCCAGGCAAGTACACGGGTTTCAGATTTGTCTATTGCTTCCTCTTTAAAAGTCTCAAATGATTTCCAGCCTGAGCTTCCTGCATCAACAGTGGTAGTGATACCGCTGCGAAAAGTAAAGCCATCCGGAACGGGATCACCGGGGCGCATACTGTGAAAGTTGTGGGAATGAATATCAATCAGGCCTGGCGTTACATACAAACCTGCGGCATTTACTACTTGTTTGGTTGATTTAGTATCAATATTCTTAGCTATCTGTACGATTTTATCCCCATTAATAGCAATATCCATCACTTCATTAATATTGTTTTTCGGATCAATAACATGTCCGCCTTTTATTACAATACTATAGCTTTGTGCATTCGTTGTGAGTACACCGAAACTGAGTGCAAAAAATAGCACTGCTGAAATTTTTCTCATTATGTGATTTTATTTTTTCGGTAAAATGATCTTCCAGATGTTCCCACCTGTTGCACCATATTCGATTACGTAAACATTGTTACCGATCAGAACAGCATCAGTTGCTCCGTTGAATCCTTCTACGATCCTGTTGGTTTTGACAAAATAATTATCAGTGGCTTTATCGTAAGAAAGATCAAGATGCAGCAGATCTGCACCCTCATCAGTAAAAGGTTTCATCAGCGCTGAGCGTGCACCAAGGGAATACCTGATAGTAAAGCCATCGCCTTTCAGATCTTTAGCAAGAATATTTTTCCTGTCAAAGAACAAGGCAAGGGGAGAGCTATGGGGTGTAAAAGTACTGGTAGTCACACATGTCTGATCGCCATCAAGTATTTTCCCTGAATGTCCCCTGTATTCATTTGCATCAGGCCCCAGGTTTTGAATGCCAGGTGAAAATTTTACTCCTTCAGGGATCTTTGGAAAATCCGGATCGTTCCTGAAATATTTTACTGCCCATGCATGTGCACTGCGCGGAATGAAAGGGTCAGTATCAGGATTTGGCTGCCAGTCGGGATATTGCTGCGGATTTTCAATGCCACCGATCACCCATGGAAATCCATAGTGATGTCCCTGCCTGATCCAGAACATATCTTCATTATGATCATAATCTGATGAATTGGAAACAGCGAAGAGGTTGTTTTTACCATCAAAGGCGAGGTCATATGCATTACGGATTCCTTCGGCATAAATATATCCCTCAGCCTTGAGTTTTGCCTCATCATCGGGTAATACCAGGTCTTTCGAATTGAAAGGAAACCTGAAGATCCTTGAAGTAAGGGCTCCGTTCCTGGCATTCGGCCATGCTCCGTTATTATCCTGCACTTCGCCATGGTCTGTACGTGCACCGCTGTTCACAAAAATGTATTTCCCATCCGGACTGATCTCCAAAGCGTTCCAGCCATGATCAAAGACCGTACGGTTAGTGCCATATTCTACAGTATTAAATACCACAGACATAACAGGCTTTGCTCCCGGTTTAAGATCATATCGAACCATCCTGCCTTTATTGCCCAATCCGTTATTTACCTTGGTATTACCGGTCAGGAACAGGCTGTTTTTATAAATTGCCGCTCCCTGTAAACGCGGTATTTCATGATCCTCCACAGAAAGGATCTTTACAGCTGTTGGGTTTTTATCCTGTATGTTATTTACCTGGTATACTTCCCCGTCATAACAGGTAAAG
>CAYHRC010000243.1:0-4798 GCA_964358565.1 uncultured Sphingobacterium sp.
GATATCCTGATTTTTAGAGATGCATAAGCTTCTTCATCCCTGAAAAACCGTGTAACACCAATCAGCAATTCATTAAACAACAAGGTGATCTCATGAGGATTTTCGCGGAGATAATCTACATAACCTGGATAATCATCTAACTGGTGAAATGCTACTCTTCGATCAATCCGGCGAGTAATGGTGCTCTTTTTATACATGCTGAAATCATGCCCGGTATGTGTACGCAGCATCATCAATATTTTGTCTATTGAATGGGAATTCCCGATTCCTGTACTGGTCTGTTTAACCACATCCTCGGTTATAACAGGATGACTGAAGTACTGGGCCAGCCGGCGGGGCATGTCTTCGGGTGGAAGCACAAAATCAATGCGGTTGGTTGATATTGCTGCCAGCGGCATGCTATCGTACTGTGCAGTTTGAGGATCCTCAACCATGGTCAGCCCGAACTTTTCTTTGACCATTTTTACCCCTGTTTCCCCATCGGATCCCATCCCGGAAAAAATAATAGCTACGGCTTTATTCTGCTGATCTTCTGCAAGGCTTTGAAAAAAATAATCAATAGGCTGTCTGAGGCCATGAGCTTTGGATGGGCTAAGCAAAAGCAGTTTCCTTCTGTGAATACCAATTTCTTTATTCGGAGGAATTACATATACATGATTGGGCACTACCATCATTCCCTCTTCCGCTTCAGCAACCGGAATTTCAGTAAAACGTTGTATTAGTTCAGCGAGATGCCCTTTATGGAAAGGATCAAGATGCATTATAACTACAAACGCCATACCTGTATCAGCGGATATGTTGGTAAAAAATTTCTCTAATGACCTGAAAGATCCCGCCGAACCACCAATGCCAACAATGGGAAATGACTTTGGCTTCACCTTCGGAATTGCTTTTTTCTTAATGCTGGTCACTGTATGGATTTTTGTCATTTGCTCTTGTAAATACTTGTAAGGATATACCCAAATATCATGATAACAGAGACATTTTTTTAAATATCTGATTTAGAGGCCTGTTGCTCAGCTTTTGTACAGACACAATTTAATAAATAAATCGGGTACTTATAAAATATAAATCAACATATCGTATGTGTTGACAGGAAGACTCATTATATTATGGACTGGACTAAAAACCAGGATTTTAATCTGGTGGGGATGCTCAAAGATATATTGACATGGACCAGTTAATCGGAATAAGAATTCCGGGTTTATTGAAAAGGCATTTCGGCGATCAGATGTTTTTCCCCATTTATGATATCGAGTGCAGTGCTTACAATTTTAGATGGAAGGGGCTTTTTTGTGGCTTTTGAAAAGTAATGCTCATTGACAAAACTAATAATTTCATTTTTGCTTTGTGCCTCTTCAGATATGCTGAAAGGCAATAACTCACCGATGGCCTTCCAGGGTGCATGTTGCGGATTAGTCAGTGCATATAAGACAATAAGTGGTGTATCCCTTGCTGCGGCTATATGAACGGTGCCTGTATTAACGGATATAACCAAAGCCGAACTATCCACAAGTGCTATAAATTCTTCAAGGTTCAGAAGCCCTCCCAGTGAGAAGGAACCACGACCTGTTGAATGCTGAAGGTGATCTGTTAATTCTTTTTCTGTTTTACTGCCCGTAAAAAGTACCTGATAATCTGTTTCGAGTAATATCGCTGAAGCTATACTTACCCATGAATCAAAAGGATATTCCCTCCTGGCCTCCCTTACCCCGGCATGCAGGATGAACCATGGCTTTTGGAGATCAACTCCGGCTTGCTTAAGCTTCATGCCGAGCGATTCGCGGGCCATATCACAGATATTAATAATTAGTTTATTGTCAGGGATATATGCGCCAATTGTAGCAACCAGATCAAGGTCGCGTCGAACCTGATGTTTGATAAGGGAATATGGTTCTTTATCAGGCAGCCAGTGACTGAGCAGTTCATACGGGTTTTCACGGCAATAGGCCAATCTTAATGGTATTCCTGCAAGCCAGGTAAGCATAGCGGCCGGTAATGTGCTCTGGCTATAACCTGTAAAAATAATAGCCCCGTCAAAATTCCTTGCTTTAAGCTCTTTTACGATATCATAAACCATATCCGGCATGATTGGTTTTTCTGTCTTAACCCAGGGCAGATCATAAGTGATCACCTCATCAATTCCCGGAATAAAAGGGGTAATGCCAGTGGCTTCGGAAGAGGTAAGGACAGTGATATGGGAATTAAACGAAACTTTTAATGCCCTAATCGCAGGCGAGCTCATAAGGAGGTCCCCTATATTACCGGCTCTGATACAAAGTAAGTTCCTGCAATCTTTCCAATCTGTATTCATTTTAATTTAAGGATGAGTGCTTAATAATAATATCAATAAAAATAGCTTTCCGCATAAAAATTCAGGCTGCCTTTGTTTGATGGCTGACCCGCATGCCCTGCGGAATTCTTTGAATATAACTGTATAATGAATCAACGAGATTTGAAACATGAGACCAGGTGAATTCGCTGTTTACGTGTTCTATAGCATGCACTCCCATAGATAATAATAACTGTTGATTATCCAGCAAAATCTCTATCTTTTGTGCCAGAGCTTCCGGTTGATCCGGCGGGACCAGGAAGCCTGTATAGCCATTAACAACACTATACTTTATACCTCCAACATCTGCACCAATTACCGGTGTGCCACAGGCCATAGCTTCAAGCGGGGTAATTCCAAATGGCTCATACCAGGGAGTGGTAATAAAAATATCTGCGGCCGAATAATAATATTTAAGCATTTCGCGGTTTTTATGACCTGTAAAGTTTACAATCTCCGATACATTCTCATTGATGGCAATACCTTTTAAACGCAGCATCTCGGCAGATGATGGTGATGCGGGAGATGAATCGCCGCCTACAATTAATAACCTGATATTGGAATATTTTTTTAATCTGGCCATTGCCAGTATCACATTATCAATTCCCTTGCACGGTGCTATTCTGCCTAATTGCAATAAAATTCGTTCATTATCATTCAGTCCAAGCATTTTTCTCGCCTCAGATTGTTCAATAGGCTGAAATTCATGTTTGCTAAATCCACATGGTATGATATGGATCTTGTTTTCTTTAGCCTGGTAATAATTAATAAGGTCATTTTTGTCCTGCGGACACTCAGCAATGATCCCTGCAGCCTGTTTAATGATAAATTTTTCAGCTTCAATGCGGCATGGCGAAAATTTATTTGCTTCTTTCTGAAAAAGTCTTTGCATATAGCCCAGTGCATGAAAGGTAATTACAAATGGCAAATTCATAATTGTTTTGAGCTGGCAGGCAACCAGCCCTGACATCCAGAAATGTGCATGCACCAGTGCATAACGAATCTTCTCCTTTCTTATGAAGGCGAGCATGTTCTTTGTAAAATCCGGTATATACTGCAGCAGGTCTTCCTTCGGAATGTATCTGGCCGGACCGGCTACAGTATGGACTATGCGAATACCTTTCTGCCAGTCGACCACATCAGGAAGATCTTCTGCATCTTTACGGGTGAAAATATCTATCTCATAACCAAGCTCTGCCAGGTGTTTTGCAAGCTCCACTATGTATATATGCCCCCCGATATCTGCTCCGCCAAGAATCGACAGCGGAGAAGCATGGTCGCTTATAAATGCTATTCTTTTTTTCATCTGTATATAATTGTTTTTTTAAGGTTATGAAGCTATCATGAGCATATTCATTACTGTTTGCCTGCCTGCGGTAGGCAGGTGAGCGGAATGCTCATGATGGTTTCATTTCATAATTGCCTATGAATCAGACAAAAGCTATTTGCTTTTGTTTATGTATCTTTAAGTGATGAATAATCGTCAAAAGGACTTTGGGCAGGATGATTAAATTGTTGTCAAAGTATATAACTGACTGGATTACAGATAGAAATGAAAAGAATATAAGCGTTTCTTATTAAGAAGTCATTCTGATTTTGAAACCGGAGTATCCTCTGCCAAATGAAAACAGGTAATTACAACGATTAAAACCGTAATTATACTGATGACAATAAGCTTCCATAAAAGCGAAGAGATAGGCAAGGCCTGCTATGGGCAAGTGGTGATAGTACTTAGCAAAAATGAACAGGTTTCTTTTTAATTCAAAACCAGGTCCTCTTTGAGAACCTGGAATGAAGCGTCAAGGTAGATAGATGCAGGGTCAGTAAATGAAAGTCAGTTTATGACTCACATAATGGATGAATCCCTATGTAAAAACATTGTAACGCATAAAATGTTGGGCAGTAAGTACCTGCTTTTATTTGGATAAATACCCGTTTTAATGCTGTTCGTAAACAAATAAAGTTTAGTCAAACAGTTATGTCAAACAGTTGTTAATAATACTCCGGCGTAAAGAATTTCAGTTCTTTTATTTAATAAAAAAACGCTTATTCTATGATACGGATAATTCTTGCCGAAGACCATACTATAGTCAGAAATGGCATTCGTTCATTACTTGAAGTGGACGCTGGTTTTTCTGTAATTGGAGAAGCAGATAACGGCCAGAAAGCGCTCGACCTTTTAAAAGATGGATTAGAAGCCGATATTATGCTCGTTGATTTGAATATGCCGGGTATCAATGGGATGGAACTGATTGAAAAGCTGAAGCAAGTTGCCCCCTTACTCAAAGTGGTGGTTTTAACTATGAATGATCATGAGAAATATGTTGTTAAGGCTTTTCAGGTAGGTGCAGTAGGTTATCTGCTTAAAAAGACGAGCCCAAATGAACTGCTGTTTGCTATCAGGCATATATATGAGGGAGGCCGGTATATCTGTAATGAACTTTGTTTGAGGTTACTTGATATTCG
>CAYHRC010000244.1:0-4785 GCA_964358565.1 uncultured Sphingobacterium sp.
TGGTGCGGCTGACTTCGAGGTTCTTTATTATTTCTGAATAGATAGTTTGTAAAACGAGCTTATCTCTCTGTTCCAGTTCTATACCCACGTTTGTTGTCGGGTAAGCCGGATTGGCATCAAGCAGGATGCGGTTAGCCGCTGATGCTGAATAAGTTTTTTTATTTAGCAGTCTGCCTATGCTGTCAGCCCTTGCCTGTAATCGGTTTACATTGATGCGCTGTGCTTTTGTTTTAGTCCATATATAAAACTCAGTGGCCTCATCAATAATTCGCATGCTGAACTCCCGGGATAGCTTTTCATCAGGCGTAGTTACATTCAGCTCAAAGAAGCCGAGCTTTTTATCTGGTTTACTTACAGACAGGTTTTTCTCGCTGATGCGGATCATAATATCCTGCAGAAGGCTATCCTGTAAACGGGTATATCCTTTTCGATCTGCAGGAAACATGATGGGTGCAGCTTCTTTCGAATATTTGGCCCAGGAAGTCTTGAGTTTATAACTGTCTGCATACTGGTCGGCAAGGGAATAATTTTCTTTACCGGGAAAAGGTGTAAGCAGGGTCTTTTTGATCATGCTTTCACTTCTTAGAAGTGCCATTACGTTATCACCGGCAAGTACACCGCTTGTTCCTCCAAGGGCGCCACCCATATCCAATCCAAACTGACCGGCTAATCCGGCTAATAGTGATCCTCCGCCAGCCTTGGCATCTTCAATTATAAAAGTTGTTCTGGAAGTATAACTTACGGGCCAGAACCATGCTGTTGCAGCGCCGGCAATCATTCCGGTAAGAATTATAAAAGCAAAATACTTTTTAAATTTAAAAAGGTATTTTATATCCTCTGTACGGTTGGAAATAACAGTCCTGAAAGAGAATTCCGGTTCGTAGGGATAGGATTTTTTTGCTGCTTCCTGATTCATGTTATTTGCTTAAGATCGCTATCAAACCTATGAGTGCGGTAACCGCTGAAGTAATTCCTGAAATTTCTGCAAATCCTAATTTAAATTTATACTCAGGATTTTTCTTTGGTACCAGGATAGTACTTCCGGGTTTTACGGAAGGGTAATTGCGGAAGAGCAGGAAATTACGGACCGGCTTATTCAAACCATTCGGATACTGAACATAAGCTCCTTTAATCCGCGCATCCTCAACAGTACCGCCTGCAGAGTTTATATAATACTTGAATCTGCGTCCCTTGTAACTGATATACTGGGGGTTATTAACAGCTCCCGAAACTTGTACGAATGAGATGACCCTTGGGATAAAGATACTGTCGCCCGGTAAGAGGATCATACTTTTGCGGGTAAGCGGATCGATAGTGCTTTGTGTGAGGTCGAGATCTACCCTGATCCTGTTCCTGTAGATCTGTGCACTTTCCAGTGAACCATAAGGACTGAGGCCGCCTGCTCTCTGCAAAAAATCGATAGCTGTTTCATCTCTCTTTTGTACAGCATATTCACCCGGAAACAAAACTTCGCCGGTCACGCTGATATTGCCCAAAGGCCTGAAGTTTACCAATCGTGGCACATTAATATAATCGAGCGCCTGCAGTTCCACATCCATTCCATCGCCGGATGGATTATCCATATTGACTGTAAAGGTTTCAACCAGCTGGTTAGCTACACTATCGGTATTATCTTTAATAATCCGGGAGATCTCAATATGATGGCCTGCCGCCTGCTCATTTAATCCGCCTGCCATTGCAATTACATCAGCAAGCTTCATTCCCCTGCGATAAAGAATAGTCCCCGGATTTCTCACGTTTCCGCTAATGCTTAAATACTGCTCAGTAATGAAACCAGCACGGTCCTGGATCATGATGGAGTCTTCCCTGAGTAATGGAATATCTGTTAGTCCCTTAACGATGTCCAGCGGCTTGAAAGAAATAAACTCTTTTTCTAAATTAGGCAGGGTGCGTTTGATATAAGCCCGCTCTAAATATGCTTCTTCTTTAAGGCCTTCCGCTTTCTGTAAGAGTGCGGATAAACTCAGGCCTGCGCTGAGTTCATAAACTCCCGGCCTGTTGATGGCGCCTTCCAGTACTACCCGGTTAGCATACCTGTTTTGAATAGAACCTATTTCAATCTGATCACCGTTACGCGGTACAAAATCTCCGAAGAGATTGGCAGGTACATCCTTTACTTCCCTTTCCAGTTCATTGACCTGGTCTGCTTTAGCCATGCTGCGGTAGGCGATATCCGTATAGCCGCCTGCAAAACGGATCAGGTCATCCAGCTGTTCATCCGCTTTAAGCTCATAAATAGCGGGTCTTTTTACTTCTCCCTGAATGGCTACCCGTTTACGGTAAACCGGGAAATTGATCACATCCTGGTCTTCCAGACGGATATTCCCATCCATCAATCCTTCCTGAAGAAAAGTGTAGAAATCAACGGTTTTATAAACCTTATTATTTCTGATAATCTCAATATAGCGCAAAGAGCCATTTATACCCGGACCTCCTGAAAGATATAAGGCATTGAAGAGTGTTGAGAGGGATGAAATAGTATAAGAACCGGGTGTTTTTACCTCTCCAACGAGGGTAATCTTTATTCTTCGGGTATTTCCCAGATTAATGCTGAGCTGGCTTTGTCCGCTGTTTAATGCCGGATAAATTCTCCTCATTTTATTCCGGATCAGGTTTGCAGCCTGCTCGATAGTAAATCCATTAAGATATACAATGCCGGCATATGGTATCTGCAGGTTGCCCTCGGGACTAAGCTTTGAGCGCACACTGCTTTCATTAAGCCCGGTTAAAAGAATAATCAGCTCATCACCGGGGCCTAATACATACCCCTTTGGTGTAGCTACATTAAAATCAGGATCAAATTTTATATTGGTCTGATTGAAGAATTCGGAGCCATAGATACTCAGGCTAGCGCTTTCCGTAATTTTTACTGGTAATATAGCTGCTGGTTTATTAATTGCGTTTATCGTATCTCTGCTGAAGTCAATATCATCCTTTTTGTTTATTTCGGAAATTTTGATCCCCCCGGTGTTCAGCCCAAGTAATCCTATCCTTTGCTTGAAAAGATTAACTTCTATGGGATCCATGCCTCTTTGTTCCATCAGTTTATATGCCTCCTGATCGGGGAGGCCCAGATCCTGTATTTTTTTCCATGCTTCGGTGATTTGAGCATCGGTAAGCTGGTTCACTTTGACATTCTGAAGTTTATCGAGGGATATACTCTGAGCCCGGCTCTGCTGGAATGATAAAACCAGGCCGGTAATAAGTATATAGATAAAGAATTTAATACGCATGAAGGCTCTTATAGAAATTTGATAGCTGCAAATATAAATATTTTATGCATAAGCGGTCTGTGTTTATAAACCATAAGAAACCCCAAACCTGAACTCCTGAGGAATAGCGGAGGCTTGCAATGCCGGGCGAATGACCCCGCCCTGCTTGAAGTAGGAACCTGTTAAAGACAGCTGATTAAGCAGCTGGTATTTAGCTTCTAAAAGTAATTGCTTTTGAATTTCAAATCTGCCGCTTAAAAATGCCGGCTGCGGCTCGGCGAAATACTGGTCTTCACGCTGCCATCCCTGCCTTTTCGGATATAATCAAGCTGCATGCGCATGCTTAAACGCGGGGCAGGATTATATTTAGCCCAGGCAGTTAAGCGGTCAGCGTTTTGTCCGATCCAATCGCCAAGAGTATAATTCTGGCTGGCATAACTTTGTGCGGGTATTAAATTCTGATATACAAAAGGATTGATCCGCGCGTACTCCATTCCAATGGTCATATATGGAATTATAAGATCAGTTACAGAAGCGCCGGCATTAAACCCGAGCTGATTCCTGCTTTTGGCGCTGTTAAATATTTCAGACGTCCGGATCTCATCGATAAACAATGTAGTATATACATGTGTTTTTGGGATATGGTTCCTTGAGCTCGCCTGGAAAAAGAATTGGCCGTTTGAACCACTGGGAACATTGTACTTGCTTTCGTACTGATCATAAGCTTTAAAAAACATAAGCGGGATAAGGTAGGCTATGTTGAGCTGATCGCTGTACACCATAGATTCTCCTAAGCTGAATGAGAGGCCTTTAACCGGGTAAAAGTTCAGGCTGTGGCTTGCCAGGAATTTTTGGATATAAAATTCCCGTTTATCGCCATAAACGCCATTTCCTTTTGAATAATTTCGTGCAGAGTCAATTATTCCTGATTGCAGCCAGGCGTGGGTATAATGAAACTGCAGCCATTTTAAAGGCCGGTAATCGAACCGGATGTTTGGATAAGCCGGGGCCTTGTCTGATAGTACCATTCGGCCGTTTTCACCATAGCCCCAAAGAATTTGGTCTTTACCCGCGCTTATTGAACCATTCTTCCAGGCATATGTTATATTTCCTTTGAAGCGGCTGTAATTTATCGAGCGCTGATTAAGAGTAACCGTTCTTACGATACCTTCCGCTGGAGTATATCTTCGGATACTGTCAATTCCTGTTCCCGTTTCTGTTATATCTTCGAAGTATGCCTGAAAGGAGAAATTCTTACCGGCATGACCCCAGAAGGTAAGTCCGTTAGCCCATTTCAAAACTGATTTATTATCCCCCTGTACAGTTGTCAGCGAAAATACAGGTTCCCCCCTGAGCAGAAAGCCCTTTTCATTGACGGATAGAAATCTCCATCGGCCTGCAGGATCTTTTTTAAGAAAACTGAGAGTATCCGGAAACTCAGTGCCGAATTCTGAGAATTCTTTCAGGTAGAACTCAAGCTCCGCTTTTTCGGTAGCCGATAATTTAATTGTGGAGTCCTGCAGTGCACGCAGGTGCAGGCCAATATCTTAGC
>CAYHRC010000245.1:0-4779 GCA_964358565.1 uncultured Sphingobacterium sp.
TAGAATAACCATCTTGATAAGTATTACCCTGACATCGTCAGCAAGGGTGAGCAGCATTTTCCTGAAGTTTTCGGCCTGCAGTGAGCTGTTATAATCGAAAACCCCGGAGATCTTTGTTAGTCCGTCAATGATCTTGGCTACTTTCTTTCCGAATTCACGCTCGATATCTTCAAGCGTAACATTGGTATCTTCCACAACATCATGGAGCAGGGCACATACGATAGAGGTGGTGCCCAGACCTATTTCTTCTGCAGCGATCTGAGCAACGGCGATCGGATGATAGATATAGGGTTCGCCCGACTTGCGGCGCATATTCTCATGGCTTTCCAGAGCCATGTTGAAGGCAAGACGGATCATCCGTTTGTCACCTTTTTGCATAGTCGATCTACATGCTCTCAGTAACGCACGATATCTTTTGAGTATTTCTTTCTTCTCAGCTTCTAAATCGATCACAAGTTCTTTCATTCTCTATTGCAATAGCTAATTCAATTAAACGTTAGCTTATTTGGCGGGTTACATTCTGCAACTTTCGGTATTAATATATATGAAATTTTAGCTGTAAATTGCAGAATATAAATTTATGAATTTTTTCAGGCTATCGGTAATTGTTTGTGTGGTTTTGATGTCAAAAATGGCATTTGCCCAATATAATAACGACCCGACCATAAAGGGTAAAAACGATACAATAAGGGTAGCCATTACCAATGTTGACAATGAATTGATCCCCTGGATAACAATTCCTGAGATTTCCGTTATTGATACCCGTATATTTAGAACTCCTTTAGAACGGGCGAAGTTCAACCGTTTAAGATATAACGTACTTAAAGTACTTCCTTATGCAATGTTTGCAAAAAGAAGATATGCACAGCTTCAAGGAGACCTGGTGCTGGTTCATGGCAGAAGGGATAAGAAGATCCTCATTAAGGCTTTTGAAAGCGAGATCAAAGATATGTTTAATAAAGAGATAAAAAATTTAACTATAACGCAAGGCGGTATTCTCATTAAGCTGATTGACAGGGAAACTGGTAACAGCAGTTATGATCTTTTGAAAGATATGAAGGGTGGGATCACAGCATTTTTTTACCAGTCTGTGGCACGAATTTTCGGCAATAACCTCAAAAACCAATATGACCATGAGGAGGACCGCGATATTGAATCGATCATACAATCGTCCGGATATTACATGTATAACTATTTATGATTGATAGGTCAGTTTACCAATTCACGGTCCACGGCCTGGACGGTGAAGAATTGAATTTACTTAAGTATAAAAATACGGTTTTACTAATTGTCAACATAGCTTCTGAATGTGGTTTTACATCACAGCTTAAGGATTTAGAAGCTCTAAGGGAAGCGTTTTCGGGACAGGATTTCGAAATACTTGCTTTTCCATCGAATGATTTCGGCGGACAAGAGCCACTTGAGGGCGAGGCGATCCGCGATTTCTGCCAAAAAAATTATGAGGTCAATTTCCCGGTACTTGATAAGATCCGGGTCCGTGGGCCATATGCACATCCTCTTTATAAATTTCTGGTGGATAAGAAGCTGAACGGGCATGTGGGGGTATCACCAAGATGGAATTTTCATAAATATTTGATAAACAGGCAGGGAGAGGTGATTGATTTCTTTTATCCCTTTACCAAACCCAATTCTTCAAGAATGAGAAAAAGAATTAATAAATTATTGAATACAAAGGTCGTATGAAGTTAGATATATTGGTATTTGCGGTGCATCCGGATGATGCTGAGCTGGGTTGTTCGGGTACCATCCTTAAACATATTGCAGCGGGTCAGAAGGTAGGGGTCGTAGATCTGACCAGGGGCGAGTTAGGTACCCGTGGTACTGCAGAAACACGTGATCAGGAAACTGCACACTCAACCAGAATTTTAGGTTTACATGCGCGTGAAAATCTGGAAATGAAGGATGGCTTTTTCAAAAATGATGAAGAGCACCAGTTAAAGATCATCGGCATGATAAGAAAATATACTCCGGAAATAATATTAAGCAATGCACTTCACGACAGGCATCCGGATCACGGCCGGGCTGGGGATATGGTTTATGAGTCGACATTTTTATCAGGTCTTGTGAAAATAAAAACTGAGCTCAATGGAAAAGATCAGAAGCCATTCCGGCCGAGATTACTGTTACAGTATATCCAGGACAGGTATATCAATCCTGATATCCTTGTTGATGTGACGGATTTCTGGGATAAAAAAATGGAATGTATCCATGCATTTAAAACCCAGTTTTTCAATCCGGATAATGATGAGGAAGAAACATATATCTCCTCTCCAAACTTTTTAAAAGTTATTGAAAGCCGCTCCAGGGAACTGGGGAAATCTATCGGAACTGTACATGCCGAGGGCTTTACCTGCCGGAAACTGCTTGGCATAGAAAGTCTGATGGATCTAAAATAGAGATCAGGTGAAAGGCAATATTTAAAGAAAGGCCTTTCAGTGCCAGATCAATTATTATAAAGAAGGAAGAATTTTTTCCAGGATATCCAGGCCCTGATCAATATGCTTTTCTTCAATAATAAGCGCTGGTCTGAAACGTATTGTTCTATCCCCACAACCCAGGAACATGACATTTTCTTCTGCTCCTTTTAAAATAAACTTATCACGCATTTCTTTACTGGGGAAATCAAAGGCTGTCATTAATCCCCTTCCCCTGACATTTGAAAGCTGTTCATGCTTTTCTGAGATCTTAAACAGTTGATCCTGCAAATATTTACCTTTAAGGGCGGCCTTGTTTACCAGGTCATCTTCCTCAATGATCTCGAGTATTTTCGAAGATCGTACCATATCCGCCAGATTTCCACCCCAGGTCGAATTGATGCGGGATGGTACTTTGAATACGTTCGTTTCGATCTCATCAACTTTTTTCCCTGCCAGGATTCCGCAAACCTGCATCTTTTTTCCAAAGGCCAGAATATCAGGTCGTGCGTTTTCGCTGAAATGCTGATGTGCCCAGAATTTTCCGGTTAAGCCTACACCGGTTTGTATTTCGTCATAGATCAGGAAACACTCATTTTCATCAGCAAGCTGGCGCAATTGCACCAGAAACTCCTCACGAACATGGTTATCACCGCCTTCAGACTGAATAGGTTCTATAATTATGGCGCAGATGTCATCTTTATTATCAGAAAAAGCCTGCCTGATCTGCGATACTGAGAGGGCCTCACGCTTTTTAAGGTCCTCATATCCTTCATTGGTAAAAGGAAACTTAATATCCGGAACGCTTACTCTTGGCCAGTCAAACCTGGCGAACCATTTGGTCTTGTCGGGCAGGGTATTGGTCAGGCTAAGAGTATAACCGGAACGCCCATGGAAAGCTTTTTCAAAATGAAGGACCTTCATTCCCCTTTCCCGTGTATATCCTTTTTGAAAGTTTTTCTGAACTTTCCAATCCATGGCTACCTTAAGCGCATTTTCAATCGCAAGTGAACCACCTGCGATAAAGAAGGCGTGAGGAAGGTAATCAGGAATGCCAACACGGGAGAAGGTTTCAACAAACTGGGCGTATTGAGTAGTATAAATATCGGAGTTCGAAGGATTGGTAAGCGCCGCCAGCATCAGGTTCTTTTTGAACTCTTCATCATTAATCATTTTAGGGTGATTATAGCCTAAAGGAACTGAAGCGAAACAGGTAAAAAAGTCTAATAATGTGCGGTCATATTTGGCATCATAAATATGGACCCCACTGCTTTTTTCCATGTCGAAAGTTAAATCATAGCCATCTGCAAGTATGTGTTTACTTAGTGTTTGCTTAACCTGATCGGGGGATACTGATAATTTATACATGTTCTCCGGTTTATACTCAAAAATAAAAAAAAGCCCTCAGGTAAGCAAATTTCGGCTTTTTGGGCATTGTATATTGAAAAATAGGTTTAAACAGTTTAAACCTGTTTTTTTGAGCAGCCTGCTTTGCAGGGGAAGATTTATTGAGTTTATTTTTTCGCTGGAAGACTTGATTTCTGCCTGATATCGCTTCAGAACTTAAATCTGTATAACATTCCCAGCATGCCGGTCAGGCCCCCGGTATGTACTGCCAGGATTTTCGCTCCGGGTGGAAAATGATCTTTAGCAATAAGATCAAAGATGGCTAAAAACATCTTCCCTGTATAAACGGGATCTATCAGGATGCCGGTTAAGCGGCTGAATTTCATGATAAAGCTAAGGAGCTCTTCCGTTGTTTTAGCATAGCCTCCGAAATGATATTCTGTGTGGAAGTCAAAAGATTCGGTGGAAGTAAGGTGCTTTTCAATCTCAGCCTTCAGGAAACCGCTGTCCTTGAGCACAGGAACGACATGTACCCTGCACAGCATTTTCTTCTTTGTGATCCCTGAGATTATCCCCGCTGCAGTTGTACCGGTCCCCGCCGCACAAAAGATGTGATCATAGGTTTCAGTAAGTTCATCCGCTAATTCGGAACATCCCCTGATAGCCAGGTCTCCGGCACCACCTTCATCGATAAAAAAAGCCTCCGGGTCATCGCCATAATATAATTGGAACAATGCCGGCTTATCGCGGTAGCTGCTGCGGTCTGTAAAACGGAGTTCCATCCCAAATAATTTACAGAGTAAAAGCTGTTCATTTTCTATCTCTTCACCACGTACAATTCCAGTGCTCTTGAACCCGAATTTTGCCGCAGCACATGCTGTCGCCAGAAGATGGTTTGAATAAGCCCCGCCGAAGGTAACAAGATGCTTTTTGTTAAGCCTTTCTGCTTCAGGCAGGATATATTTTAATTTGCGCCATTTATTCCCCGATATGAAGG
>CAYHRC010000246.1:0-4778 GCA_964358565.1 uncultured Sphingobacterium sp.
TTTTTCAATCGCTGGTATCACCTTTTCGACCGCGGAAGGTACAGATTTGTCTTCCTTATTAATTCCATGGAGCAATTCTTCCACAGACATTTTTTCGAGATCGTTATAGTGAGAATCCTGTTCAGTCGTTCTTTTCATTTCAAAAGTTTCATTGCACTAAAATCGGAATATTATATTTTAGCTAAGAATTAATTTTTTAATAAAAAAAACCGTGCTGAAATTCAGCACGGCAGTAAATATAATTTTATCAATAATCTATCAAAAATTTATTTCAAAACCTGCTGTAATTAATCGGGGTAAACCTACCCTGATACCCTCAGGCCTCCTTGAGCTGATGTATCGCTGGTTAGTCAGATTCTTAACTGAGATATTGAAATTAGCCTGGGTATTTGGAATAAGATAAAAGGCATTTGCATCTACCACAAATCTGCTGTCTATTTTCCCTATTCGGCCATTTGGAGAGGCCGATTCGTTATTTAATTCATCTGTAAACTGTGAACTGATGTAATTGCCTGATATTCTAAACCCGAACCCATTTTGTAAATTCATGCCGATAGCATTCCATAACATTAGATTTGCAGAATAGGGGAGACTATTATTTTTTACATTGACAGAGGTTCCATTTACCGGAATAAAACGATCATTGTTATAAATAGCATTTTGAATAGTAACATTAGTTTCCAGGGTAAATGAATTTTTCAATCCTGAGATCCTTCCAAAATCTATTTTGAATCCTGCTTCAACTCCCTTATGTAATGTCTGGCCACCATTCACAACCCCAGTTGCATTTACATTTCCTGAAGAATTGGAAACGGGGATAATCTGGTTTTCGAAATCAAGAACAAAGCCGGTTAATTCTGCGTTTATAAAATCCCCAAAGTTCATGCGGGTTCCTAGCTCATAGTTTGTACTTAATTCGGCGTCCAGGTTGTAAGGGATCCCCTCTGATGTAATAGCATCTTTAATTCTTGGAGGAGCGAATCCCTTGTGGATTCCTGCGAATAAATTGATATAATCGCTTGCGGCGTAGCTTATTCCCATGCCCGGAATAAGAGCGAAGGTATTATCGCTGGCGGTAATACTGGTGTCCCTTATCACATTATTTACATTGTTGATCCGATATCTTCCACGAAGAATTTGGCGTTCATAATTAAAATTCTCCATCCTCATGCCAGCGCTCAGGGACAGTTTAGAAGTAATATTAAATTTATTCTGAATGTATGCACTAAACGCATTGCCTGTACGGATCTCTTTATCCCGCATTGTTCCCTCTGCGGAACTTGCATCTTTTCCGATTATGAATTGCTCGTCAGCTTTTTCATATAGATAACGGACGCCCGTTTCGAGTTCGTTGTCAAAATTTAAGAAGCGATGATTTATGCTCAGCCGCGGTTCCAGTCCGGCCACTTCAAACTGACGGTTGCGGTTCCCAGTTGAATTAAGCATGTAAATTGCACCGTTTGATATGCCTGGATCACCCCAGATTATGCCGGTCTTATTAGCTGCTGATGAGTTAAATGAAAAGTCCTGCCGTTGCCAATTGCGGCTTGTTGTATAAGCAAAAGCCGTAGTTTTGAGACTAATATTCTCATTGATCTGCAATTGATGGGTTGCACTTGAAGAAAAACGTTTTATCGGCAGTTTATCAAATGCAGACATGCGTACAAAGTCCTGATTACCTTTATCAAACATGGTTTGAGTCAAACCCAGATAGGTTGAATTAGACCCTTCATCATAATATCCAAGTTTTATTCCCAGGCTTGACTTCTGGTCAAGACTTATCTTAATTTTTGCAGAAAGATCATTTAATCTAAAATAGGTAGGCCCAAGCTCATCTGCTCTTTTATGAAGGTATGAAATGATGAAACCTGTTTTCCCGATAGTGTTTCC
This sequence comes from uncultured Sphingobacterium sp., assembly GCA_964358565.1. GTDB lineage: Bacteria > Bacteroidota > Bacteroidia > Sphingobacteriales > Sphingobacteriaceae > Daejeonella. The sequence continues at coordinate 1,891 of CAYHRC010000246.1, forward strand.
ATAAGTTCCAAAACCTGAGAACAAGCCATTTTTAGCACCCATTAATTTAATGCGTGTTGTTTCCCGGGATGGAGGATCTGCAGTAAAAAAGTTTAAAATTCCACCAATTGTCTGGGGGCCATAAAGTATCTGGCCACTGCCTTTAAGAATTTCAATTCCTGACATTTTGTCGATTGAAGGAGTGAAATACATTTCAGGTTCTCCATAAGGTCCTAATGCAATCGGGACTCCATCCTCAAGCATTAAAACGTTGCGGCTTCTGTCCGGATCAAGACCGCGGATACCGATATTTATTCTTAATCCTGCTCCTTCTTCATCTACCACATTCAGTCCCGTAATCTTGCGTAAAACCTCGTTCGAAGTAAGGGGTGCGAACTGTTTGATCTCCTTAGAATTTAAAACAGTTGCCGATCCGGGAACTTTGTTAATCAATCCATCCCTTTTTCCAATGATAATAACCTGAGGCATTTCAATTATTGTGCTGTCTGATAATTTCACTGATTTACCAGGATTTTTAGTTTGGCCATTAATGTTTCCAGCCAGTAGAATAGCAATAAAAATAGTAAAAGTATGTTTCATTTTATTTAGACTAAATTAAAATAGTCCACAATATTACACGATACATTTAAATAAAACAAATAATTTAGAATGATTATTGATAAAACTTTTTTGAATTTTATTTCGTTCATAAACTAAGGGGAAACTTTAATAAATTTGAATTTTATTTGGAATAAGAGTGACGACAAAGAAAAATATTTTGGTTGCTGCGGGATATTCAGCAGTATTGATTGCGGGATTACTCCTCGGACCCTGGTTTGCACGTGAGAATCAAAGTACTAAAAGCGTTTCATTCCTTCCTTTTGGTTTAGGCAAAAGTACAGATAAGGTAGATCAGGTTATTCAGATCATTAATGAGAACTATGTCGATTCAATTAAGATAGACACCGTTAAAGATAAAGCTATACAAGAGATCCTGAAGCATCTTGACCCGCACTCTGCTTATTTGCCTCCCGTAGAAGCTCAATTATTAACGGACGATCTTGAAGGCAATTTTGATGGGATAGGTATTGAGTACTATATCCTGAATGACACTCTTCTTGTAACTTCTGTTAGTCCCAGGGGCCCCGCATCCAAAGCTGGCTTAAAACATGGAGATAAGATCCTCGCGATTAATAAGAAATCTGTTGCAGGTATCCATATCACTGCGCAAAAAATTGTAGATCAGATCAGGGGTAAAAAAGGAACTTTTGTTGAATTGCTTGTTAAACGGGATACAATTCAGAAAAATTTAAGCGTCATGCGCGATCGTATTGTTATCAGCAGTATTGATGCGGCTTATATGCTGAATGAACTTAGCGGTTATATTAAGATCAGTAAATTCGGAGCCCATACGGATGAAGATTTCATGCAGGAACTGTTCAGGCTCCAGAAGCTGGGTATGAAAAACATGGTACTTGATCTGCGGGATAATGGAGGAGGTTACCTGAACTCGGCAACAGCTCTTGCTGATGAGTTTTTAAAGAACAAGGAGCTGATCGTTTACACGCAGGGATTGCACGAGCCGCGGACAGATTATTATGCGAGTTCTAAAGGATATTTCGAACAGGGCAAACTCGTCGTGCTTATTGATGAGAATACCGCTTCAGCAAGCGAAATCGTAGCGGGAGCTGTTCAGGATCTGGAACGGGGAACAATCATTGGCCGCCGGTCATTCGGAAAAGGTCTTGTGCAGGAGCAGTTTGATTTTGGAGACGGATCGGCATTGAACCTGACCATAGCCCGATACTACACAGCCTCCGGAAGGTCCATTCAAAAGTCGTACAAAAAGGGAAATGAAGCTTATTACAGCGAAGTTAAAGAACGCTTCACAAACGGTGAGCTGGCTTCCGACGGTAAAAACCTGAGTGATACCCTTTTTGATAAGAAAAAGGCATTTACTACAAAGACCGGAAAGATCCTTTATGGTGGGGGAGGCATTATGCCCGACATTTATATCCCTGTGGATACCAGCGGGTATACAGAATTCTATTATCACCTTGCAGGCAAAGGCATCCTCAATGATCTGGTATTTAATTACCTGGTTAAAGGCAATCCCAAATTCAACTCTGTAGATGAGATAGTAAAGAATTTCAGCCTGAATGAGCAGGATATTAAAAAATTAGTTCAGCTGGCAATTACTAAAAATATGAAAGCCAGTGAAAAGCAGATCGAGGCCTCCCGGCAAGAGATCGAGACTCAGCTAAAGGCCTTGTTCGCCCGTTATTATTTCGGGGAAGAGGGGTATTATAAAGCATTAAACTCCGGTGACCAGGCAATAAACCGGTCACTGGAGGTTTTTAAATCATCAGCTTTATAAGCTTATTTAATTGAATCTACTTTAGTAGTATCCATAGCCATTGAATCCATTTTCATAGTATCAGCTTGTGTTGCTGAATTTAACATCGAATCAGCAGATGCTGCTGCTGCTATCGAATCCTGCTTCGCCTGTTCAGCCTTTTTGTTTGTACATGCTGTGAAACTTAGGGCGGCAACGAATAATGTAAAGATCAATTTTTTCATTTTTTTTTATATTTAAGTTTAAGTAAAGGTTATTTCTGTCTGAAGTAAATTTGTATTGGAACTCCGCTAAAATCAAAGTTTTCTCTGAGCTTATTTTCTATAAATCGTTTATATGGTTCTTTAACATATTGAGGTAAGTTACAAAAAAATGCAAACATAGGCGAAGTTGCATTAATCTGTGTTACATATTTGATCTTAACATACTTACCTTTTACTGCTGGCGGCGGAAAGTTCTCAATGATAGGAAGCATCACATCATTAAGCTTTGAGGTAGGGATCTTTTTAAGTTTATTCTTTTAGACCTGAGAGGCTGCTTCCAGCGACTTATA
>CAYHRC010000247.1:0-3823 GCA_964358565.1 uncultured Sphingobacterium sp.
CGTCCTGAAAGAAAATCTTACGGAGAAAGACCGCAGGGAGAGAAAAGACCTTATACCGATCGCAGTGAAACTGGTAAAAAAACCTACGGCGACAGGCCGCAGGGTGAAAGAAAGCCATATTCTGCCAGCGGGGAATCCCAGAGAAAGCCGTTTCCGGGTCGCGACAATAAGTTCGCTGATAAAAATGCACCTGCTAAAAGATTTAACGATAAACCATTCAAATCGCGTTCAAAAGAGGAACCAAGAGATTTTGACCGGCCAAAATATAGGTCTGATGACAAGAAATGGAGCTCGGAAGAACGTATTATTAATAAACGCAGCAAAAAGCCGGTAGAATCCATTGATGATGGATTAATCCGTCTGAACAGGTTTATTGCCAATGCCGGTATTTGCTCAAGGCGTAAAGCTGATGAACTTATCGCTGCAGGGGTCATATCCGTAAATGGAGAACCTGTAACTGAACTTGGATTTAAAGTAGATCCGGCTAAGGATAGTGTCAGATATAATGGTGAAACTCTGAAGCGTGAGAAAATGGTTTATGTCCTTTTGAACAAGCCTAAGGACTATATTACTACCACTGATGATCCGCAGGAGCGTAAAACTGTTATGAACCTGGTTGAAAAAGCTTCCCGTGAAAGGATCTATCCTGTAGGGCGGCTTGACCGGAATACTACGGGCTTATTACTGATGACAAACGATGGAGACCTTGCAGAGAAGCTGTCCCATCCAAGAAACAATATCATAAAGTTATACCAGGTGGAGCTTAATAAAAGCTTATCACAAGGTGATCTGAATAAGATCGCCTTTGGAATTGAGCTCGAAGATGGTCTGATCAAACCGGATCAGGTAAGTTATGTTGCCGGTGGCAGTAAGAAGGAAGTTGGCATACAGATCCATAGCGGGAAAAACAGGGTTGTTCGTCGTATCTTCGAAAGCTTCGGCTATGAAGTTGTCAAACTTGACCGTGTGGTGTATTCACATCTTACAAAAAAAGACTTGCCAAGAGGCAGATGGAGATATCTGGAAGAGAAGGAGATCATCCAGCTTAAGCACCTGATCAAATAAACATCAAAGCCTCTCGGATAACCGAAAGGCTTTTTTTTATTAATTTTCACCATGATCCTTACCGATACACATACCCATTTATATTATGAAACTGATCCTGAAAAACTTGCCGGTCTAATGCAAAGAAGCATTGAAATGCATGTTGAAAGGTTGTTTCTGCCGAATGTCGATTCATCTTCCATTTCTATGGTATTTGATTTGGCAGACAAGTACCCGAATAACTGCTTCGCTATGCTTGGGCTGCATCCCTGTGATGTGAAAGACAATTATAAAATCGAGCTGGACCTGATCCATAAGGAAATAAATCAGAAAAAGATTTACGCCATTGGTGAGATCGGCATCGACCTTCATTGGGATAAAACAACACTCTCCCTTCAGCAGGAAGCCTTCAGGACTCAGATCGGCTGGGCGAAGGAACTGGACCTCCCTATCGTCATCCACTGCAGGGAGGCGTTTGATGAGATCTTCCAAATTCTTTCTGAACTTAAGGATGAAAAGCTCCGCGGGATATTTCATTGTTTTACCGGTACTGCAGAACAGGCCAGACAGGTGATCGGGCTGGGATTTTATTTAGGAATAGGGGGAGTTCTCACCTATAAGAATGCAGGTTTGGATAAAGTTGTTTCTGATATAAGTTTGGAGCACATCGTTCTTGAAACTGATTCTCCTTACCTCACTCCGGTTCCTCACCGCGGGAAACAAAATGAGAGCAGCTATCTTGTCTATATTGCCCAGAAGCTGGCTGACATCAAACAGGTTTCTATAGAAGAGGTAGCCCGGATTACTACTGGTAACTCAAAAATAATTTTTGGCGTGTAGCCTGAAGATTATCCAAATTCTTCTTTCCTGAGGGAAAGACGGTATGCATCCTTTTTTTATCTTTACAAGCCAGAATCAATAGCTATGAGACAATGACCAATGTTTTGATAATTTATACCGGGGGGACGATCGGTATGGTGACAGACCCGATCTCCGGGGTACTTATTCCATTTAATTTTGATCAGATCAAAGATCATGTGCCGGAATTAAAAAGATTGAACTATCAATTCAGGGTACATTCATTCCACCCTCTCATTGATTCGTCAAATATGAGTCCCGAGGTTTATAAAGAGCTCGCATTATTGATAGAAAGAGATTATGATAAATATGATGGATTTGTAGTCCTGCATGGCTCTGATACGATGGCTTTTACTGCATCGGCTTTAAGCTTTATGATAGAGGGCCTGAATAAGCCGGTAATATTCACAGGCTCTCAGCTGCCGGCAAATGGTATCCGTACAGATGCCAAAGAAAATCTGATCACAGCTTTGGAGATTGCTGCCGAGAAGCGAAGGGGAAAAGCCATGGTGCCCGAGGTATGTATCTATTTTGATTATAAACTATTTCGCGGAAACCGTTCCTTCAAATACAATTCAGACAAATTTGAGGCTTTCCGCTCGCCTAATTATCCCATACTTGCAGAAGCCGGTGTTCACCTGAGTTTTAATAAGAATGACATACTGAAACCAGTTCAGGGTCCGGTAAAATTCCACACTAAGCTTGACAGTGCGATCGGTATATTAAAATTGTATCCGGGTATAAGTCCGGCCATTGTTAAGGCGGCCCTCTCAGCAGATTGCAAGGCCGTCATTATGGAAACGTTTGGCTCAGGCAATACGTCAACAAAAGAATGGTTCCTTGACCTTTTACGGGAGGCGATTAATAACGGTAAACTTATCCTCAACATCTCTCAATGTAAAGTTGGCACTGTTGAACTGGGTCGTTATGAAACCAGCACGCAGCTTAAAGCGATGGGTGTAGTAAGCGGTTATGACATGACCTTTGAAGCTGCTGTAACCAAATTAATGTACCTGCTTGGAAACTTTAAGAGCAGAAAAAAGATTGCCCAGCTGCTTGAAACAGATCTGAGGGGTGAACTGACTGTTTCTTAATTTCTTTATACTTCCCTTCATCCGGTTAATTATTAAATTTTTTTTATAGGTTTAGTTAATCAATCTTTAAAAAAATGCAAACACCGGATTATATAGTCTTCTTAATCTATTTTATAATAGTCAGCAGTTATGGCTTATATGTTTACAAACGTAAGAAGCATGAAAGCTCAAAGGATTACTTTCTTGCAAAGGGTTCGCTGACCTGGTGGGCCATTGGGGCTTCATTAATTGCATCCAACATTTCTGCCGAGCAGTTCATCGGAATGAGCGGTTCCGGTTTCACCATGGGACTTGCCATAGCGGCCTATGAATGGCTGGCAGCGGTGACCCTAATCATTGTAGCCGTCTTTTTTATTCCGATCTACATCAAAAATAAAATATTCACTATGCCTCAGTTTCTGAAAATGAGGTATAACGATACAGTAGCCATGATCATGGCTGTTTTCTGGTTATTATTATATGTGATCGTAAATCTCACTTCTATCCTGTACCTGGGGGCGCTTGCCATAAGCAGTATTTCAGGTCTGGATCTGGGTTTTTGTATGATGGGGCTGGCTATGTTTGCCATTGTAATTACCCTCGGCGGGATGAATGTAATTGGCTATACCGATGTAATACAGGTTGTTTTTCTGATCCTTGGAGGCTTGGTAACGACATACCTCGCTTTAGATCTTGTAGCGCATCATTATGGTTCGAATGGAGCCTTAAATGGTTTTAATTTGATGACAGAAAATTCTGCTGATCATTTTAAGATGATATTTAAGAAGGATGATCCTTATTTCATGGATCTGCCGGGTCTTGCTGTGCTGGTTGGCGGTATGTGGATA
>CAYHRC010000247.1:3833-4742 GCA_964358565.1 uncultured Sphingobacterium sp.
TTACTGGGGATGTAATCAGTATATCACGCAGAGAGCCCTTGGCGCTGATCTGCAGACCGCCCGCAGTGGAATTCTTTTTGCTGCTTTTCTTAAATTATTAATGCCGTTGATTGTTGTTTTGCCTGGTATTGCAGCTTTCGTCCTTTACAAAGAGGGAGTATTCAGTACAGAAATGACGCTGAATGGCGAAGTGGTGGGCGACCGTGCCTATCCGGTTTTGCTGAACCTGCTGCCTGTGGGATTAAAGGGCTTGGCATTTGCTGCGCTGACTGCTGCCGTGGTGGCATCCCTTGCCGGAAAAGCGAACAGCATTGCCACCATTTTCACACTCGATATCTATAAAAAGAAAATAAATCCGGCTGCCACTGAGCATAAGCAGGTGCAGGTTGGGAGATGGGTGATCGTGATCTCAATGATCATGGCCGTAGCCATTGCCCCTTATCTGGGTATTGATAAAAAGGGAGGTTTTCAATACATCCAGGAATATACAGGCTTCGTTTCGCCCGGCATATTTGCCATGTTCCTCCTTGGATTTTTCTGGAAAAAGACCACCTCTAATGCGGCTTTATTTGCAACAATTGGTGGCTTTATTTTATCCGTTCTATTTAAGATCTCGCCCGATTATGTAAATCTGGAATTTCTTTACTCTGTTGGCTATGCCGTGCCGAACGCGGAGGGTGTTTATGAGATCCCATTCATAGACCGTATGGGACTTGTATTTCTGATCTGTGTGATCCTGATGTATTTTATCAGTATGTATGAAAACCGTAACGGACTTATACCTCATGGGCTGGAAGTAGATAAGAGCATGTTCCGTCCTTCAGCTTCATTTACTGTCGGGGCATTGATCGTTCTGGGGGTAGTCGCGGCATTGTATGGTATCTACTTGTAGATTTCTCTAATGACACA
>CAYHRC010000248.1:0-4665 GCA_964358565.1 uncultured Sphingobacterium sp.
CATACCAAATTCTTTGGCTTCGTTAGCGATCATCCAGTAATCACGGTCAGATGCTTTTTCCACCCACTCATAATTCTGTCCTGAATGCTTGGCTATGATATCGTATAGTTCTTTTTTTAGTTTAAGCATTTCACGCAGGTTAATCTCCATATCTGAGGCCACACCCTGAGCACCGCCTGAAGGCTGATGAATCATTACCCTGGAATGAGGCAATGCTGCTCTTTTACCGTTGGCGCCTGCGCAAAGTAATACAGCGGCCATTGAAGCGGCCATGCCTGTACATATTGTCGCCACATCCGGACTTATATACTGCATTGTATCATAAATACCCAGACCAGCATATACAGAGCCCCCCGGGGAGTTAATATAGATCTGGATATCCCTTTTTGCATCAGTTGATTGTAAAAATAATAACTGAGCCTGGATAATGTTTGCTATACCTTCATGGACAGCATCTCCCAAGAAAATAATACGGTCCATCATCAGACGTGAAAACACATCCATCTGGGCTACGTTTAATTGACGCTCCTCAATGATATAAGGTGTCATTGCTGAAGGTAAAGATACATTTTGCACTCTGCCAATAAAACTATCTACGTGCTGACTGCCAATCCGATGATGTTTAACAGCGTATTTTCTAAATTCGTTTTTATCAATGTTCATTTTTGAATATTTACTTTTATTAAGTTAATGAGTTATTTCGTAAGCGTTGTATTAGTATGATTAAAAAAAATTCGGAACTGAACAACCCAGCAACTTAATAAATTACTTTAATTCCAAAAATTTATTATAGTCTATTTCCTTCTTATCTAAAGTTACAATACCTTTTAGATAATCAAAAACGTGTTGTGCTTTAACTTCTTCAAAAATACGATTCGCATTTTCCTTGTCCTGCAGGAATTGTGCCGTATATTGTCCCAGTTGTTCTTCAGAAAGAGCCTGTGGACTATACATACGAAATTGTGCGTCAAGACGTTTTTTCGCTGTTGCAAACACTTCCTCGTATTTAATCTCCAGTTTGTTATCCTTAATGATCTTATTTTCAATCAGCGTCCATCGAAGGTTACGTGCAAAATCCTCATAACCTTTCTGAAGCTCTTCATCACTAAGTTTCTCATTCGTTGCCTTTAACCAGCGTTTTAAAAACTCATCAGGAAGGGGTAAATTAACTTTATCCAATCCGAATTGTAACATATCAGCCTGAAGCTTTTGATCAGCATTCTGAACCATCATTGCTTCCAGTTCTGATTTGATCTTTTCTCTGAACTCTTCTTCAGATTTTACAACATCAGTACCAAATAATTTATCAAAGAACTCCTGATTAAGATCCCCTTCTTCTAAACGGTTGATGTTTTTAACCGTTAACTGAAATTTTGATTTCAGGTCCTGAGCATCTTCCTCAGAGATATTAAGCACTTTAGCAATTATATCCGGATTGCCGTTAAAAGCTTTCTGAATATCCAATTCAATTACATCTTCCTTCTTTAAGCCGGTTAACGATTTCTTTATTTCCTCGTCATTGACCTGATCTAAGCGGATTGATGCTGTACTACTAATTCCTTCTTCAAAAACAGAACCATCTGCAGAAAGTTGCTTCAATTCAGCATACAAAACATCATCGTATGCCGATACGTCAGGGTTTGACATTTTGCCATAACTTTTACGCAGATTTGTAATACGTGAAGCAAGGGTTTCCTCATCCACTTTCACCTCATAATAGGTTAATTTATCCTTTGATGAAAAATCCAGATCAAATTCAGGAGCTAATCCTAATTCATAAATGAATTCAAACTCATCCGTAAAATCCCAGTTAAAATCTTTACTGTCATCGATCTTAGGCAGGGGCTGACCAAGAACTTCAAGCTTATTTTCAGTTATATAATTATTCAAGGTATCATTCAGGATATTATTGATCTCATCCACAAGAATATTTTTACCGTACATCTTCTTTATATGGGCTGGTGGCACCATCCCCGGGCGAAATCCCGGAAGTTTGGCTTTTTTCGCCTGGCTCTTGATCGCTTTTTCAACACGGTCTTTGTAATCGTCTGGGTTAATCTTAACAGTTAATACAGAATTCAGACCATCTATTTTGTCCTGTGTAATGTTCATTTTATGGTTTTTATATCGTTTTCGTTTATACAAAAATTCCCCGGTTTTGTAGCCGGGGAATTAATCGTGCGGATGAAGGGACTCGAACCCCCACGCCGTGAAGCGCCAGATCCTAAGTCTGGTGCGGCTACCAATTACGCCACATCCGCATTTTAGGATTATTTTTAAAATTTATATCCTCAAATGTGATGCCATCGCAGGATGCTGTGACAGCATTTTAGATATATTTCGGTCGGCAAAAATAACCTTTTCCTTCATAAATACAAAATGTAATCTGCTTATTATTTAACAATAAGATTTTAGCTGATCAGCCAGGGACCCTAAATAGCCCGGTGTCTGAAGCAGCCGGCTTCCATACCATGAAAATAACTACCCATCAACTATAAGAACACGCACATCAGGAAAGAGCATTTTAATTTCCGGAATATGGCTCTCCTTAAATGGATATGGTTCTGAGGATAGAAAAATAACATCAGGATTGCTCTCCAGAATCTGCTGGGCATTACGCTCTGGATAACGATCAAAATTAATGACATTTACAAAACCGGCTCTCGATAGCATATCATCAATAAATGTATTTTTTCCAGCGAGCATATAAGGATCCTTCCATATAAAATAGGCAACCTTCAATGATGCACCTTTTAAATAAATATCATTAAATTTTTTGCTGATTTGAGCAGCTATGCCTCCGGCACTGTCTGCCCTTTCTGTTAAATGGCCAACCAGCCCAATCATTTGAATGGCAGATTCCAGATCATTAATATCACTCATCCACACTGGAAAGTCCTTCATAAGCTCTTCAATCTGACTTTGCTCATTCTCTTCCTTATTTCCAATGATCAGATCGGGTCTCAGATTGCGGATCTTTTCCATATCCAGCTTCTTGGTACCTCCAATTCTTGTGGTCGAAATGAATTTATCATGCGGATGAACACAGAATTTGGTTATTCCAATCACCTCCTTATCCAAACCGAGATCAAACAGGAGTTCGGTTTGGGAAGGTACCAGTGATATGATCCGCTGTGGAGGATTGGGAACCGAAATAACATGCCCTAACTGGTCTGTAAATGTGCGGTTTTGCATACTTTTACAATTAAGTCAAATTCTCTGAATGCCTAAATGAATAAAGTTAAAATTTGAATCATGTGAAACCTTTTCGGAATTTAAAGCAGATGAAAGATCATTCCTTCCGCAGCCGGTTAATATCAATAAGATATTGACAGGTAAGTGGCCTTACTCTATACATCTGTTATTCTTCGTAAAAATCCTGAAGCGAGCCGAAATAATTAATGTTCCATCCCTCAATCATATCATCAAGGTCTGAATCAGGAATATTGGTATGACGAAGTTCTACAGAAGTTCCGTTTTTATCAGGGTGCAAAATGAAAGTAACAATTGACTCTTCCGGCTGATCACCGAAATACCATTCCTGAACAATCTTTTTATTTTCGACAAATTCTATATTCTTACCTGCAATGCTGTCATCCCAAAGAGAAAATTCAGAACCAGGTTCAGTGCTCATCATTGCTTCTGCCCCGGTCCAGAGCGAGATGGTCAGCGGATTGGTCAAGGCAAGGTAAACATCTTCCGGAGGGGCCTGAACAAGATAGTAGTTTTTAAAATCTTTCATTCTGAGGCAAAGCTAAAACAAAAACGTGAAATCATATTAATACAAAAGCTTATATCAATAACAACTCAATGGATAAAATGACTTATTTTTTTTATTTTTTTTCGGAATTTGTCAGTAGGACTATTGATCAGCTTTTATAGAAGAAAGATCCGGCTCCTTCCTTAAGGCTCTTTCTTTAAGCTCCATCAGCCAACTCCTAACAACCGAACCATGGTTCCATAGGTTCGATCATATCAAATGTGCCCTTATTCCGACCTTTCATGGCACATATCCCATATAAAGCTCTTCGGTTCCACCGCTTGTACCGCAGTCCAGATATATTTCCACCTTTCAATAATAATATCCCCTTTTGAAAGAAAGGGCTTTAGATCAGATAAAGCGGAATCCACAAATTCACCTGCCGTTTATCATTAACCAGATTACTCGCAGCTGTCCAAGCTTTTTTACGAGTTCATCTAAGGAATCAGCTGTAGAAACTCCCTGATTACGGATACTCTTTAAAGTACTTTGATTTACATCATAACCAATCAACATCATGACCGTTACGTTTTAAATTTAGAGCGAGGTTATAGCCCATTTTACCCAGGCCGATAAGTCCAATCTTCATGATTTACTATAGAAATTGATTTATTAAAAGTACGCCTATTAAACCCAATACCGAAACGATACTTTCCATAGCAGTCCATGTACTAAAAGTCTGCTTTAAACTCAGATTAAAATATTCTTTAAACATCCAGAAGCCCGTATCATTTACATGTGAAAACATCAGGCTTCCCGCACCTACTGAGAGTACCATCAACTCTGGTGACACTCCATCAGTAATCAGGGGAAAAACAATACCGGATGCAGTTAAGCCTGCTACCGTTGCCGAACCAAGAGTTACACGCAGAAGGGCTGTGATCAGCCATGCAAGAAATAAAGGT
>CAYHRC010000249.1:0-4658 GCA_964358565.1 uncultured Sphingobacterium sp.
AACTTCTCTTTACAAGAGGTGGGCAACCCCAATAGATGTATGGGCAATAAATACAAAAACAACTCCCTATACGTATACTAAAGGGAATTTAGAGCAACCTAAATCCGCTCTTTTGCAAAGTACCGATAATAATTTCCAGCTTACATCTCAATTTAGCCTGAACTATAATAGGTCATTTGGAAAAAGCAATATTTCAGCATTGACTTTGTTTGAAAGTACAGCAAGAGATTTCTCAAGTTTCGGAGCAAATAGAAATAACTTTAACCTTGATCTGGACGAACTGGATATGGGAAGTTCAAGTCAGGCCGATATTTCCAATTTTGGAAGCTCAGGCAAAGCCAGACAGGTAGGATTTGTTTATAGAATAGCTTACGATTATTTATCAAAATATATGATTGAAGCTAGTGGCCGATACGATGGAAGTTATTATTTCGCTCCTGGAAAACGTTTCGGATTTTTCCCATCAGTTGCTTTAGGTTGGAGAGTGTCAGAAGAAAAGTTTATTAAAGATAAAATTGACTGGTTAGATAATCTGAAAATTAGAGGTTCTTACGGTGAAGTAGGAGCACTGGCAGGAAGTCCTTTTCAATATTTAAGTAGTTATGGAGTTAACGGTCCTGCTTACAAATTAAATGGTCAGGCAGTACAGTCAGTTAGTGAAAGAGCAGAATCCAATCCTAATATCACATGGGAGCGGGCTAAAAAAACCAACGTTGGATTAGAAGCTGCATTTTTGAATGGTCTCATAAATCTTGAAGTAGATTATTTCTATGAGAGAAGGGCAAATATGCTGGCAAATCCTGATGTAACTGTACCTGTTGAATATGGTGTTGGACTTAGCCAGGTTAACGCTGGGATAATGGAAAACAAGGGTATTGATATGACACTTGGTACAAATTATGCTGTTTCTAAAGATCTGGCATTCTCTATAACAGGTAATTTCACCTACGCAAAAAATGCTTTGTTACAGGTTTTTGAAACTCCGACCACATTTAATAATCCCAATCGCAGGCTTACAGGGAGACCATTAGGCAGTCAATTTGGATATGAATCTCTGGGATTTTTTCAATTAAATGATTTTGATGCAGCAGGTAAGTTGAAATCAGGTATTGCTACTCAGCCCTGGGGTAAAGTAAGAGCGGGTGATATAAGATACAGTGATATTAACGGCGATGGGAAGATTAATACTGATGATATCACAAATATTGGATATTCCCAAACTCCACAAATTGTTTATGGATTGGCACCTAATATCAGGTATAAAACTTTTAGTTTAGATCTGTTATTTCAAGGAACAGAAAATACAAGTTTCTATGGATCAGGTAGTTATTCATGGGCTTTTTCAGGTGGAACAAATCCTATCAGGGAGAATTTGAATTATTGGACACCTGATAATACAAACGCTAAAAATCCGCGTATAACAAACGCACCGACTAATAATAATACCCAGGTATCTTCCTTTTGGATGTATGATGCCAGCTACCTAAGATTAAAAAGTACAACACTTTCATTTGGTATTCCAAGTTCGACCTTAGAAAAATTGAAAATACAAAATGCCCGTATTTTTGTCTCTGGACAGAACTTGCTTACATGGTCAAAGATAAAAAACTATGATCCGGAAATAATTCACAATCAAGGCTATAACTATCCACAACAAAAGATAGTGTCTCTTGGGATTAACTTAACGTTATAATATTATTAGATAAATATTTAAAATCACTGATTATGAAAGCAATATTTTTAAACTTTAAAGTTGTTTTGCTATTACTTACGATAAGCCAGGTCCTTATTTCATGTGAGAAATATGTTGAAGTAACCCCAACCAGCCAGGTATCTGATGCTGATGTTTGGAAATCAACAGGAAATGCTGACTTGTTTTTAAATAATATATATGCAGGTTTACCAGGACAATTTAACACTAATGACCCTGAGGAGAATTTTTCAGATAATGCTATGCGCGGAAGCTCATCTGGTTATAGTTTCGCTACATATGCCGGATCTAATTATACTTCAAGTACTATTAAAGATTACTGGGCCCCTTATTATAATGTAGTCAGAAGATCCAATCTTTTTATTGAAAATGTATCCAAATCAAATTTAGATGCAACATGGAAAAAAACAAGATTAGCAGAGGCCAGGTTTTTGAGAGCTTATTTCTATCAGTTGCTTTGGGTACGTTATGGTGGAGTTCCAATAATAACAGATGTTCTGGATAGAACAACTCAGGGTGATAATATTTTCAGGGCCCGGAATACAGACGAAGAAACCTATAAGTTTATCAGGGATGAGTGCGCTGCCATAGCAAATGATCTCCCTGTTAAAGCTCAGGCAGGAAGGGCAAGTAAAGGAGCCGCGCTTACCTTAAAAGGGTGGATAGAATTAATTTACGCAAGCCCACTTAAAAATACCTCAAATGATAAATCAAGATGGCAGATAGCAGCCGCAACTAATAAACAAGTAATGGATTTGGGAGCCTATAGCCTATTCCCAGATTTGGAAACCTTGTTTTATGAAGGAAACAACAATAATGTTGAAGTAATCTTTGATAAAGCATATATAGGAGGTACTACATTAGGTGGAAGCAGAGAAGGATTGCATGGAGCCTGGATGGTAGGCGGATTGCAAAGAGCCTGGAGTGCTCCCAATCCGACTCAGGAATTAGTTGATGAATATGCTATGAAAAATGGTCTTGCAATTACTGATCCTCAATCAGGTTATGATCCGAATAATCCTTATGCTAACCGGGAAGACCGATTCTATCAGTCTATAATCTACGATGGATGTAACTGGTTGGGATTTGAAATGGAGATGTGGTTAGGCTCTGGATCACGTAATACACTTGATCTGGGTAGTGCAAATGAAGCTACTAATACAGGATATTATTTGCGCAAAGGTTTAAACCCTGTTTATGCTCAGAGTGGTAATACAAGGCTCAATAGTGCACATGAAATAATCTTTAGATATGCTGAAGTACTTTTAAGTTATGCTGAAGCTCAGAATGAGTTTTCAGGACCAGACGCATCAGTTTATCAGGCAGTTAATATGGTTAGGCAACGTTCTAAACTTCCTGCACTAAGCCCTGGATTAACTCAGGACAAGATGCGGATAGCAATTCAACGCGAAAGAAGGGTAGAATTGGCTTTTGAAGAAAGACGATGGAATGATTTAATTAGGTTAAAGTTAGCTGAAGTAAATCTTAATAAACCATTTCATGCTATGAAAATTGAAAAGGTTGGCGGAAAAAAGGTCTATAGTGTAATTTTAGCACCAAATGGAAATAGAGCATTTTATGCAAATAAAAATTATTTGCATCCTATTCCTCAGAAAGTGATAGACCAAAATCCAAAAATAATCCAAAATTCTAATTATTAAAATAATCACCTCTTATTGATCAGGGGCTGGACTCCCATAATATGGATGGAGAACATGCCCCTGATCTTTTTTATTTTTCAGGATAATCTGCAGTACAAAAAAATATTTCGATTTTTAATTATTTAATGAGAATACAATAAATACATGAATTACAATATGATGAGAAATTTAATTATATACTATTCAAGACTTTCGGTTTGTATCTTACTGACAATTACTTCGGTATTTTCTGGATATTCAGCTAATGCCCAGGGATCCGGTTTAAAACTAGCCACATTTGATATTGACGCAACCCCACCAGTAGGCAGCAGTTTAACTTATGATCCCATGGTGAATAACTGGGATCTTGGTTTGCGTGCTAAGGGAATAGTGATCCTGGGTGCCGGACAACCAATTGTTATGTGTTCAGTCGATTGGATCGGTATAGCCAACGACAGTAATGATGAATTCAAAAGGGTACTTGCAGAAGCCGCCGGTACGGTTCCTGAGCGCGTTGTGGTACACACCATCCATCAACATGATGCCCCTACGAGTGATTTTGGTGCTGAACGAATGCTCAAAGAAGCTGGTATGGATCCCGGCAGTTTTGAAGGAAGCTATGCCCGTGACCTCATCAGCCGGTTGGGACTTGCCGTAAAGAATTCATTGAAGAAAATACAGCCGTTTACACATATTGGAACGGGGCAGGCTCCTGTATATCAGGTAGCTTCTAACCGCCGTATTTTGGGTGCCGATGGCAAGGTGAAGGCTACACGTACGTCGGCAACCAAAGATGCAGCGATACGGGCAGAACCAGAAGGCCTGATTGATCCTATGGTCTCACTGATCAGTTTTTGGAATAATGAAAAACCAGTAGCAGTACTAAGTTATTATGCTTCACATCCGCAGAGTTATTACCGGACAGGTGTTGCCAATCCGGATTTTCCCGGAATTGCCCGTTTCCTTCGTCAGCTGGCTGTACCGGATGCACTTCACATTCATTTTAACGGGGCAGGAGGAAACATAACGGCAGGAAAATATAATGACGGGTCAAAGGAGAATCGTCTTCTTTTGGCTGAACGAATGGCTGATGGCATGAAACGCGCCTGGGATGTCACAAAGCGTGAACCAATTTCAGCTGAAGCGATCAAATGGGCAGTTGAACCTCTCTCTTTTAAACCGGCTGGTAATATCGCCAAGCTTCAGGAGGAAATAAAAACAAAGCCGGCTACTTATATTGCTAATAATATGTCTAAGCTTGTTTGGCTGCGCAGATTGGAAGCAGGAAAAAAAATTGATCTTGCATG
>CAYHRC010000250.1:0-4648 GCA_964358565.1 uncultured Sphingobacterium sp.
AGCTGGTCTGTTCAGGACTTTCACCTTAAAGAACGATGGCATGCATGGCGCACAAAGAAAGCCCCCGCTTTTTGGGCGGGAGCTCCAACCTAAACCTTATCACAACGAACCGCTATGCAGTTCTGAATAAGTAACCATTAGGGATTAAAAAAGTTCTGAATAATATTTAAAAATTTTTGGATCTTAATTTACTTCTCAAAAAGCTATCTAAAAGGTATAAACCGATGATAATATCAACAAAGACAAACACATTCATTTCCTCTGTATCTTCCCGGCTTTATTGATCAAGACTCCCAATCAGCGGAGCCTTTTTATTTTGTAGAATTAGGTCCTGAGTATTATAGCCACTGTTAACCGGCTGATACAGCTCATCTTTCCCCTGTCATCAAATAGCCTGATATCCCATACATGGGTTTTCCCTCCGATGTGTATGGGTTTACAGATCCCGGTGACGAAGCCAGACCTTACAGGACGCAGGTGATTGGCATTCACTTCCAGGCCAACTGCCATATACTTTTCGTCAACGATCATATTCGAGGCCACACTTCCCAATGTTTCCGCCAGAACAACAGAAGCACCGCCATGCAATATTCCATAAGGCTGATGGGTCCTTTCGTCGACCGGCATCCGGGCAGAAATTGAACCTTTTTCTATCAAAGTGAATTCGATTCCTACCAAAGCGCCGATATGTGCCTTCGGACGGCTGTTAAGCTCTTCAATGGTGTACTCTCTTTTCCAGATCATAAGTATCTTTCCTCGATGATCCGGCGGTGATGATTTACATGGCCTGCAAGGATATAGATCAGGGCCCGTACACTGATGGTCATTGTACTGGCTATTCCGGTACGGCTGAGTTCGGTCTCATTCAGAGTTTTAATAAGTTGCATATTCGCTTTTCTCAGAAGGGCAAATTCTTCGGCCAGACTATCCATAGTCCGGTCAGCAAAATGTGCATTTGCAACATAATTGTTTTCGTCAAAGCCTGCCAAGGGCGTTGAATCATTCCTTGAGATCCGCAGGATCCTGTATGCCATGATCCTCTCCGTGTCAATCACATGGCCGGTCAGTTCCTTGATTGTCCATTTGCCTTCGGCATAGGAATAAGTGGCCTTGTCGCCGGCGAGGCCGGTTAAAAAGGCCGGAAATGAATTCGCCTGGTGATCAAGTTCAGCCAGAACATTGTCATTTACAGTATCAATATATCCCTGGTAATAAGGAGAGTATTCTTCAGGTAGCGGTCGGTTCATAAGTCAGGTTACTTTTTAAAACAATACGAAATGTGGTTCCTTTTCCTATCTCAGAGTCTTTTACAAATACATGTCCCTGATGATAATTTTCTACAATACGCTTGGTTAATGACAGGCCAAGTCCCCAGCCGCGTTTTCGGGTAGTATAGCCCGGCTGAAAAACAGTATCAAACTTGAGTCTTGGTATGCCATTACCGGTATCTGTAATATCTATAAACACCTGTTCTTTCACCAGGTGCTCTTTTACATCGATTTTAATAGTCCCCGGGCCTTCAATCGCATTAACCGCATTCTTTAAAATATTTTCAATCACCCAGTCAAACAAAGGCACATTGATCAGCGCCTCAACATGTTTGTCGCCCGTAACAAGAAATGATATCTTATCACTTACGCGAACCTTGAAGTAGTTTACAAATTCGTCTATCACTTCGTATACGATATGGTTATGCAATACCGGCTTTGAACCTATCTTCGAAAAACGGTCGGCAACCATTTCCAGCCGCTTCACATCATTTTCCATTTCCAGGATCAGGGGATCATCCGGAGCATTAAACTTAGACTTCATCAGTTCAACCCATGCCATTAATGATGATATTGGCGTACCGAGCTGGTGAGCGGTCTCCTTTGCCAGACCTACCCATACCTGATCCTGCTCTGATTTTCTGGAAGAACTGAAAACCCCGTAAGCGACCATCAGGAAAATTGCAATAATGGTGAGCTGTATGTATGGGAAAACCCGCAGCTGGGTAAGTAAAGTGGAGTCTTTATAATAAACGAACCATTTCTCATTACTCAGCGTGTTTAACTCCAGCACAATGGGCTCAGGGTGCTGTGATTTCATCTCTGCCAGCTGCGCCTTAAAATATTTCGGATCGTACTTTTTTGTACTGTCGGCCTCCAGGTCAAAATTGGTTTTTGTACTGTCAAGGCCACGCCAGGTGATAATATTATCAGCCGAATCTACAACAATTGCGGGCACAGCAAGGCTATCCCTCATGCTGTAAATGAAAGTGATATATTCATCGTTCACATCAGGCATTGCAATGATATTACGGGTACTCTTGGCCCACAATTCTGCACGGGTACGCTCGGCTGTTGAAATATTATGTACCAGGTAATCTGTATACCAAAGAGAGGCACCAGCAATCACCACCGCAAAGGCAAGTAAAATAAATTTCCAGCGGCGTTTCCTTTCGTATGGATTCATATATTTCAGCAAATTACAAAAGGAAACGCAAAGACCGTGAATGATATTTTAATTGGCAGCCAGAGGAGATACGAGACTACAATAATTATTTTGGTTTTCAGGCTAGTGCCTGCTTCAATTGCCTTCTTTTACATTTGTGCTATGCTATCCAGAGCACAAACACCTATCTTTGCAGACCTGAATAAATTTCAGCTTGTTTAGACTATATGCGCCCTGCGCTTTGCCCGATATCTGATATGACTAAGAAAGTAAGAGTACGATTTGCCCCGAGCCCGACAGGGGGTTTACATCTTGGAGGCGTTAGAACTGCGTTGTTTAATTACTTATTCGCCAAAAAACATCAGGGAGATTTTATACTCAGAATCGAGGATACCGATCAGAACCGGTATGTGGAAGGTGCCGAACAATATATTCTTGATTGCTTAGAATGGTGTGGCTTAAATCCTGATGAAGGCCCGAAGAACGGGGGTCCATATGCTCCCTACCGTCAAAGTGAACGTAAAGAAAGCTACAGAAAATACGCCGAACAACTGGTTAATGATGGTTATGCTTACTATGCCTTTGATACAACAGCCCAACTTGAAGAGCAAAGACAAATCACCCCTAACTTCCGCTACGGTCATGAGAATCGCAGATCCCTGCATAACTCACTTAACCTTTCCGAAGGAGAAACAAAGAACCTATTGCAACAGGGTACTCCTCACGTTATCAGGATCAGGATCCCGGTTGATGAAACTGTTCACTTTTACGATATGATCCGCGGGGATGTAAGTTTTGATACCAATCTTGTTGACGATAAAGTATTATTAAAGGCAGATGGAATGCCTACTTATCACCTTGCGGTGGTGGTAGATGATTATCTGATGAAAATAAGCCATGCATTCAGAGGGGAAGAATGGCTGCCATCAGCTCCGGTTCATATCCTGCTCTGGGAATACCTTGGATGGAAATCTGATATGCCTCAATGGGTTCATCTTCCGCTCATCCTGAAACCGGATGGAAATGGAAAGCTTAGTAAGCGCGATGGTGACAGGCTGGGCTTCCCTGTTTATGCCATGAACTGGACCGATCCTAAAACCGGGGACACAACCCGTGGTTTCCGTGAAATGGGCTATCTGCCTGAAGCTTTTATAAACATGCTTGCACTTTTAGGCTGGAATGACGGAACTGAGCAGGAGATCTTCAGCCTGGATGAGCTCATAGATAAATTCTCCATTGAACGCGTAAGCAAAGCGGGAGCAAAATTCGATTTTGAGAAAGCAAAATGGTTTAACCATGAATACATATCAAGATCAGATGTATCAGCTATCAGGTATCAGGTTTTGTCAATTCATAAAGAAAGAGGCATTCATATCCCCGATAATGAATATTTTGATAAGGTTCTTGCAATTGTAAAAGACCGCCTCACCTTCCTTCAGGATTTTTGGGAACAAGCTTCTTTCTTTTTTCAGGAACCTGCAGAGTACGACCTGAATGCTGTAAAACCAAAATGGACAGATTCTAAAACAGAGTTTTTTACTGAACTGAGCGCACGTTTCGATGCCATTTCATCTGAGAAGGCAGAAAATTCAGCTGAACTTGAAACGATTTTTAAAACATTGGCTGATGAAAAAGCTATTAAGGCCGGCGAATTGATGCTCCCTTTCCGGATCATGCTTGTTGGCGGCAAATTCGGTCCGGCCGTCTTTGATATTGCAGCCCTGATTGGTAAAGAGGAGACTATAAAAAGGATTCAAAAAGCGATTGCTGCCTTTTCAGCCTAAGTAATCAAGGCAAGGGTAATTTTTAAAATATTATATTTATTTTAAAAATTACCAAATATGAGATTTCCGAATCTGATCATCAGAGCCGCTTACTTACTGCCGGTCTTGTTTTCAGCTTTAAGTACCCTTTCGGGATCTTACATGTTGGTAGCAATTCGGAAATCCGAAAACTGATGTCAAAAACTTCCCGTCTTATAGATGCGAAAGGGAAAATGGTCGTTCCTGGTTTCAATGATTCTCATATTCATTTCATTGGCAAAAGCTAAGCGATGAAATAAAAAGATCAGGTAAGGGAGATGATTATTTAAAGATTGGGGGCCTGAAAGGCTTTGTGGATGGCTCGCTTGGCTCACATACGGCTGCATTTAAACAGGCATTTACAGATACTCCAGCAGACAGCGGTTTCCTTGTTACCCCTGTTGATACACTCT
>CAYHRC010000251.1:0-4641 GCA_964358565.1 uncultured Sphingobacterium sp.
AGCAGGATGAATGCTGCAAGAAGAATTAATCCTATGATTGGATAGTTAAGTTCCATAATTTTAGAATTTAATAACAAGAAGCCTATATCTTCGTCAAATTCCTTCGCGATTAATAATTAGTGTTAATTTAGTAAAAAGAAATGACCATATCTTTTATTTTGCCTTCAAATAGATTATTTAATGAAGACTTAATGATCTCTTAATGTCTTTTTTGATACATCCGAAGAAGGAAGAATTGCGTCAGCTGAATCGTCCGTGTTATTTCAGTTCATTATGTATTAAATTTTGGATCATTTTCAATTTACCAGGATCATTGTCCTTACTTGTTGAATTGCATTATTCTGAAGTCTTGCATAATAAATGCCGGGTGAATAACCTTCATTTTCAAATGTGATTTTGTGATTACCCCCTGCAATTTCCTTATCCACCAGTGTTTTGATCAATCTTCCTTCTGTATTAAAAACCTGTATAAGGGTATGCCCGCCAAAGCTTTCATAGGATATCGTTGTGGATGTTTGAAAAGGATTCGGGTAATTACTAATTATGTTTTTACCCGCCATGGCATTTAATATCTCAGGGCTGGTAGAAATACAGGGTGCAGTACGTTTAATAACAGGGATATTCTGAAAGTTTTTAAGCATAATATTTTCAAGGCTTGTTTCGGGAACACAAAACCATTGTTGCAGGATGGATGCGTAAATAGATCTGAAGTCATATTGCATTGGAATATTATCACCTGTATTAACATTCAGTGGAATTGCCGGGCTGTTACCTGTTACTCCGTTTTGTGCATAATGGCCAAAAACAAAAAGCGGGGCGGCAGCACCATGATCTGTACCTACGCTTGAATTTGATTTAATACGCCTTCCAAATTCAGAAAATGTCATTCCAATAACCCGTTTATTTGCATTCAGCAGATTCAGATCGTCCATAAAGGCTTTTATACCTTCTGAAACCTTCAGCAGAAGGTTGGCATGATTTCCTGTTTCCCTGGACGTTGAATTTACCTGTAAGGAATGAGTATCAAAGCCGCCCAAACTCACCATGTAAATCCTTGTTTTTAATCCTCCTGCAATTAAGCGGGCAACAATTTTTAACTGGTCAGCCAGGCTGTTGCCAGTAGGATATCCGGAAAATTGTTTGGTTACTTTAGCCGAAGCTGCTTTAATGACGCTGCCATATTGCTGGGTTTGCTGTGCTATCTGACGAATATAGGTTAACTCTTTACCTCCGCGCGTATTGGGTGCAGTGCCCTGAATTCCGTTGATCAAATTGTAAAAATTCACAGGATCCGAAATTGCCATTCCCATATTTATTGCTGGCCCCTGCATGGCAGGTGATACAAAAGATCCGATTTGTATTGCCAGAGGATCGGGCATGATCGTATTGGGATACCCTAGCGGGAAATTAGAATATTCTTCATTTAAATAGCGGCCTGCCCAACCCGAATTTAGTGTTTGGTTTGAATCGGAAGCGCTGAGCCAGATATCTGTTGCCCTAAAATGGGAAAAGTTGGGCTGGGGATAACCAACCGACTGAATGATGTTAAGTTTTTCTTCATTAAATAAAGTTTGCAACCCTGTCATTGAGGGATGCAAACCTGTAAAGCTTGTTCCGTTTAATTTAAGGATCTTGTTTTTTGGGATAATAATGTTTGAACGTGCATTAGACAGGTTATCGTACTGATCAAATGGAATCACCATGTTTAAACCATCATTGCCTCCGTTTAACTGGATAATTACCAGTACATGGTCTGTTTCTGTCGGGGCCTGTGTCAGTGCAGAGATAAGAGGAGATTCTGCAAATGCCTTGAATGTAAATCCATTGATCAATGCAGGAAAAATTATACCTGCTGGTGCAGCATTACGAATAAAATCCCTTCTTTTCATGACAGCTGATATTCAGGAAGGTTCATGAGGTATTTATACATCGCCTGCAGCCGTGTAAGAACGATAGCTCTGTTTGCTACAATATTGGTATTCGCTTTATAAGTTGTCCAGGCATCCGTCCAGTATGAATCAGATAACTGACCTGATAAAAGAATGCTCTTTAAAAAATCTTTTACCTGCTGAGAAACTTCGATTGCATACATTATTGTGAGACTATCAATAATCAGGGTGTTAGGATTAGCAGGATCAGAAAGTGCGTTTACAAAAGCGAGAGTATCGATATTTATTTTCTTTCCATTACGGGTATATCCATTTGCCATCATAACATCAGTTAATTGATTACGCCTTGGCAATGTATCCGAATTGATCCAGAGTTCATGAAACTGTGGTTCCTGGTAATAAGCTGCCCAACCTGCTACGTTTGGAGGATCGCCTATGTTTTGCTGCATATTCGATGCCTGGGTACGGATATAGTCATGCATATAATACTGATTAACATAATCTGTCTCAGGAGGAAATACGATATTAAACTCACGGCAAAGGCCTATGCAGAAATCGACAGGACCCTTTATTAAACATGCTCTGTTTACCGGATCGAAAAAATGTTCACTGCTAAAAAGAGCTTTCAGAACAGGTTTTATTTCGTAGTTACCGCTCCTGAATATATCAGCAAGGGGAACGATCACATTGGCTTCTGTCGCCTCATCAATTTCGTAATAAACAAAAAATCGGTAGAGTTTACGGCAAACATATAATGCTGTTTCCGGCTGCAAAAAGATCATATTGATGAGATCATCTAATTCAGATGCACCATTTGCCCCTGTTTTGCCGCTAATAAGCGTGTTATTATAAAAAGCCGAAAATTGTTTATTCCCTGTATCGTGTCTCGTGGGGTCAAAGGCAGAGGATATGGTCAGGGCATTTACTGTATAGCCGGTTAAAACCCGGGCGGCTGCTTTGACATCATTTTCAGTATAATTTGATTTTGGTCCTTTGCCAAGTGTGAATAATTCCTGTAATTCTCTGGCATAATTTTCATCAGCTGAGTTTTTATTGTTCAGATATCCGTTCAGATACCGAAGCATTGCCGGATCAATTGTTACTTCTTTTACCAGTTGTTTAAAATTTCCAAGTGCATAGCTTCGTAACAGGTCATTGTGTTTATAAACATAACGGGCATCGCCGATATCCTGCGTTTCCGTAGCAAAGTGGTTATGCCAGAATAAAACCATTTTTTCTTGGATAGAGTTAACCTGGTTCAACATCAGGCCCGTCCACCATGCCTTAAAGGATGTGTATCGCCGGCTATTAGCCGTTCCATCAAATGGGGCATTTACCCAGGTTTGACCAGCAGGTACATTAGGATCGGTATAATTTGCATCATTATAATTATTAACAGGCGGGGAAGGTTTAGAACTGGTTGTTAACAGTAAATCAAGTGATTCAATTAAAGCTTTGCCACTTAGCAGATCAATATCAGACTGTTTTACGCCAAATAAGGTGCGTTTTAATAAATGGATAATATCAGCAGAGCTAAAAGGGGGAGTATAAGATGAAAGACCTGTAAAAGTTCGAAACTCAGAAGTCTCAATCCTGGATGCAGATTTGTTTGCGGTAATAAAACTACGACGATCCATAATGGATTGAAAATTTTGATTTATTAAGGTATATTAACATTTCTCTTTATTGCCTTTAATATCAAATTATTATTGAATATAAATTATAAATGTTAATTTTTTGAATATACGGGGTTAAATGGTTTTTTTTACTATTAGTTTTTTCGTACTTAGCCGGATGAATGTCTGCTTAATGGGACCTTCAAGACCATGAAATATCTTTACCTGAATATCCTCTAATCAGATGAATTTTAAACAGTATTCAGATCAGTATCGCGACAATTTACTTAATGATGTTATTCCATTTTGGCTAAAAAATTCCGGTGATAAGGAGTATGGAGGTTATCTGACCTGCCTGGACAGGAATGGAAATGTTTTTGATACCGATAAGTTTGCCTGGCTTCAGTTCAGGCAGGTATGGTGTTTCAGTATGCTGTATAACCAGGTAGAGCAAAAGCAGGAGTGGCTTGATTTTGCCATTCAGGGTGCTGAGTTCATGAAGAAATACGGAAAAGATGAGGAAGGAAATTTTTATTTCTCACTCACCCGCGAAGGTCTGCCATTGATCCAGCCTTATAATATCTTTTCAGATTGTTTTGCGGCCATGGCATTTGCCCAGCTTTACAAGGCTACGCAAACAGAAGAGTATGCTCGTTTAGCTGTTGACACATTTAATAATATTTTAAAGAAGCGGGATGATCCCAAGGGTGAGTATAATAAAGCATATCCGGGAACACGGCCCCTGCAGGGTTTCTCTCTGCCCATGATCTTATGTAACCTGGTACTTGAACTTGAACATCTTCTTGACCGTGATCTGATTGAAAAAACCATAAATGATGGGATCCATTCTGTGATGGATGTATTTTATCAGGCTGATCTGGGTATCATCCTCGAAAATGTAAAACCGGATGGTTCGTTCTCTGATTCCTTCGAAGGCCGTCTGGTCAATCCCGGACACGGTTTGGAATCCATGTGGTTCATTATGGATATCGCAGAGCAGAGGAATGATCAGGCATTGATCCGCCGGGCTGTGGACACCACTATTAATATTCTTGAGTATGGCTGGGACAAGGAGTTTGATGGCATCCTCTACTTTATGGATGTGAAAGGCCATCCGCCACAGCAGCTTGAATGGG
>CAYHRC010000252.1:0-4637 GCA_964358565.1 uncultured Sphingobacterium sp.
CATTCCCTCTCACATCCCAAAACCCCCTTCTCCCTGAAAATAAAGTATTTATCTTCAAAGCCTGATAGAAATATTTCCACCAATTTTTCACCCTTCCCCCTTCTGGCAAGGTTTCTGCTTTCATTAAATAAAATATCAAAGAATATGAAAAAGTTAATCAATAGTACATTAATTTTTGCTTTTGCGGCAATGATGTTAACTGCCTGTTCAACAAGCAATACAGCTGTGAATACAAAGCAGATAGCACGCAACGATGTTTCAGGTACCTGGATGGTTAATAATGTCACTCTGGATGGTTTTCCTTCCGGTTATTCAGTAAGGAACGTTTTTGATATGGCTGCATATGAGGATTTTCAGGGAAGTACCTGGGTACTCAAAGGAAATGGAACTGGAAGTATCAGCCTGAAAAATGGTACAGTACAGCCTATTTACTGGTCTGTAAATAAATCCGGTCCTGTTAATACTTTCCAGTTCAAAAAACTGGCTGACGGACAAAGGCCTAAGGATGTCACCACCGGTTATACACTCGACTTTGGTGATTTTGCCAGTGGTACAGCAGTTTTCAAAACTCCGGTAAGCCTGTCTGCCGGACAAACGGCTTACATCAATTTTAGCTTTGCTAAACAGTAAGTATTGTTTTAAAGACCATGCAGACCCTGAGAAGTTTGCATGATCTTTAATTTAACAAGGAACCCATATTTAACCATTTAATCTATGAATTTGAGTTTTTTGAAGAAATAGATGTTAAAAGATTGTAATATTAAGGGCCTGCTATTGTATAATTGAAGATTTTTTTAATTCTTTGTAAAAAATTAAGCAAGTCACCCAATACCCTATACTCTTAAAGATGAATAGTTTAAACTACCAGGCCAATACATCGTCTCTCAACCCAACAGGGTATGTGAACGGTATTGTTCGGAGTAAATTCAGCACTGAAAAGTTAGTATTGCGGTTCCGACGACCCTTTATGCCGCGGACTTGATCTTGGCATCAGCTCTAATTAACCGGTAATTTCTTCCGGTTTCAAAATCAACAATTATTCACAAAAGGAAAGGCTAAAAACGTAGTCTTTTTTCCGCTTCAAAACCGGATTTTTTTCTTCAAAATACATGAAAGAAAACGAATTTGTTGTCATCCCGGCGACAGAACAACATATTAAGTACGCAGAGCAGATATGCGCTGAGATGGCAGAATCTGCCAAAGCCCGTGGTACGGGGATAGCCAAAAGGACTCCTGAATACATCAGCACAAAAATGCTTGAAGGCAAGGCGGTCATCGCCCTGCACAGAGATGGTACATGGGCAGGTTTCTGTTATATTGAAACATGGAGCCATGGTACTTTTGTTGCTAATTCAGGCCTTATAGTTAATCCGATTTACCGTAACAGGGGTTTAGCCAAAATGATCAAAAAGACCGTTTTTGACCTGTCAAGGCAGAAATACCCTGATGCAAAGATTTTTGGCTTAACCACGGGCCTCGCAGTAATGAAGATCAATTCGGAACTGGGTTATGAACCTGTTACTTATTCTGAATTAACCCAGGATGAGGACTTCTGGAAAGGCTGTCAGAGTTGCGTGAACTATGATATTCTTAAAAGCAAGGATCGCAAGAACTGCCTGTGCACGGCTATGCTGTGGGATCCGGTTGAAAAAGCTAAAGAGATTGAGCAGAAGATGAAAGAAGCCGAAGAACTTAAAAATAAAGAGGCAGAAGAACATCTTTTGAAAGTTGCACGTAAGCAAACCCTGCTCCAGCGAATTGAGGCAACACTACGGAAATCATTAAAAATGGTACTGGCATGAGTACCATGATTGTTAAATTTACATAATTAAATGATGAAACCTGCATGAGCTTACCGCTCACAAAACGACATGAACTTAGCGAAGCGATCTTGAACGCCGCTGAAAACGTTAGAGCAATGTGAAAAATATAAGCTCATGCAATCCCGCACATGCGGGACTTAAAAAACAATATATTCAAATGAAAAAGAAAGTGGTTTTAGCATTTAGCGGTGGTTTGGATACTTCGTTTTGCTGTATTTACTTAACAAAGGACCGTGATCTGGAAGTACATTCTGTGATCGTGAATACGGGCGGATTCTCTGATCAGGAGCTTAAAGAGATCGAAAAACGTGCGTATGCACTGGGTGTCACTTCCCATGCTGTGGTTGATGAAACGGAGAACTTTTATCAGAGTTGCATTAAATACCTGGTTTTTGGGAATGTATTAAAGAATGCTACTTATCCGCTTTCGGTGAGTGCTGAGCGTGTAAGTCAGGCGACGGCTATTGCCAGCTATGTGAAAAAAATTGGTGCGGATTATGTTGCTCACGGTAGTACCGGTGCAGGAAATGATCAGGTTCGCTTTGATATGATCTTTAATATTATGATCCCCGGTGTCGAGATCATTACTCCTATCCGTGATTTGAAGCTGAGCCGTGAAGCTGAAATTGAATACCTGAATAATCATGGTGTTGAATATACAGCTGAAAAAGCACGCTATTCGATCAATAAAGGCATCTGGGGAACATCAGTTGGCGGGAAGGAAACCCTGACTTCAAACCAGACTCTTCCTGAAGAAGCGTGGCCAACCCAGGTTTCTCAAACCACCGAACGAGAACTGGAACTGTTATTTGAAAAAGGTGAGCTGGTTGGTATCGACGGTGAAAAATTATCACCGGTGAAAGCTATTCAGAAACTTCAGGCGATTGCTCAGCCTTACGGGATTGGGCGGGATATCCATGTTGGAGATACTATTATTGGTATTAAAGGACGGGTTGGTTTTGAAGCAGCAGCGCCGATGATCATCATTAAAGCACATCATACACTTGAAAAACATACATTAACCAAATGGCAGCTTAGCTGGAAGGATCAGATCGCAGCATTTTATGGCAACTGGCTTCACGAGGGACAGTTTCATGATCCTGTTATGCGGAATATAGAGGCATTTTTTACAGATTCCCAGGAAACTGTATCAGGAAAAGTATTCGTTAAACTATATCCTTACCGCTTCCAGGTGATAGGTATCGAATCAGAACATGATCTGATGTCCAATAAATTTGGCAGTTATGGCGAGATGAATAATTCCTGGTCGGGCGAAGACGTAAAAGGCTTTTCAAAGATATTTGGTAACCAGACGATGATCTGGCACCGTGTTAACGAAAAAAAATAAGATGGCAAACGGTAGTATAAAGGTCGGAATAGCGGGTGGCGCAGGATACACAGGCGGTGAATTGCTCAGGATTCTGGTCAATCATCCGGATGTAGAAATAGTTTTTGCGCATAGCAATAGCAATGCAGGAAAGCCTGTTTCTGATGTCCATACCGACTTGCTTGGAGATACCAACCTTAAATTTACCGATCAGCTGTCACAAAATATTGATGTATTATTTCTCTGTGTAGGCCATGGGGATGCAAGAAAATTTCTTGATTTACATGATATGGATAAGTCAATAAGGATTATTGATCTCTCCCAGGATTTCAGGCTTAGCCAGAATTCAAAGCACAATACGCGAAGCTTCGTGTATGGCTTGCCGGAATTAAACAGGGAAGCTATAAAAAAAGCTCAGAACATTGCCAATCCGGGTTGTTTTGCCACATGTATTCAAATGGGCTTATTGCCTTTGGCTTCAAAGGGCTTGCTCAGGGGAGATGTTCACATCAATGCAACAACCGGCTCAACCGGTGCAGGTCAAAGCCTGAGCGTAACTTCTCACTTTAGCTGGAGAAATAACAATCTTTCGGTATATAAGGCTTTTGAACATCAGCACCTGAATGAGATCGCTCAGAGTTTAACTCAGCTGCAGGCAAGCTTTATAGCACCTGCAGGCGGTAAAGAGGCTCTGCTCTTCATCCCGCAAAGGGGCGATTTTACCCGTGGCATTTTGGCTTCTGCTTATACAGAAAGCGATCTGAGTCTCAATGAAGCGTATGAATTATATGAGAACTATTTTAAGGATCATCCTTTCACGCATATCAGCAGGAAAAATATTGATCTGAAACAGGTTGTGAACACCAACAAATGCCTTATTCATCTTCAAAGCCACGGGAATAAGCTTTTAATCATCAGCATAACAGATAATCTACTGAAAGGAGCTAGCGGTCAGGCCGTTCAGAATATGAATTTGATGTTCGGGCTGGAGGAGAGGAGTGGGTTGAGGCTGAAGGGAGTAGGGTTTTGAGTTGTACCTTGTACGTTTTACGTTGTACGTTATACGTTGATCTGAATAACATTGAAATTTACTTCCTTTTTGCTTGCAATAGGATTAACTAAACTAGTATCTAATCAAAAAGGCACACTTGCCGTCTGATAGCTTGATTTATAAATTAAAGTTATTCGGTTTAAGTTTGATAATGCAGAATTATAAGGATTTGAAAGTTTGGGACAAAGCTCATCAGTTAACACTTAAAGTGTATCGGATTACTAAGGATTTTCCTAAGGAGGAACTGTATAGTTTAACAAATCAACTGCGACGTTGTATGTCATCAATACCAGCCAATATCGCTGAAGGATGTGGAAAGAATTCTCAGAAGGATCTGGGTAACTTTTTAAATATCGCCTTAGGTTCTGCAAATGAGGCAGAATACTTTCTGTTGCTATCTAAAGATCTGGATTACCTTCCAGAAGTAGAATATGTA
>CAYHRC010000253.1:0-4627 GCA_964358565.1 uncultured Sphingobacterium sp.
GCTCTCGTCAACTTTCGGAGCGGTTACGTATTGGATTTGATCTTTTGCCATTATTTTGCTACCTCCTCAGCTTTAGTTTCCTTGTTTTTGTTGAAGGCTCCGCTGCGTTTTTTCTCACTGAAAGCAAGTGCATGCTTATCCAGAGATACAGTTAAGAAACGCATTATACGTTCGTCACGTTTGTATTCAACTTCAAGTTTGTTAATAAACTCACCCGGAGCTCTGAATTCAGTTAGGTGATAGTATCCTGTTGTCTTCTTTTGAATCGGATACGCTAGTTTTTTCAAACCCCAATTGTCTTCATGGACAATTTCGGCTCCGTTATCAGTCATAAGCTTGCTGAATTTGGTTAACACCTCTTTCGCAGCTTCATCAGATAACAACGGGGTCAGAATGATCACTGTTTCGTACTGTTGCATTGTTGCTGTTTGTTTTTTATAATTTATTAATCACTTTAAGCTCAAAACAGGCTTTAAAGCGGGATGCAAAAATAGGTATAATTTTCTATTTATCAAATGGTTTTGTCAGAATGTAGATGATGCAGCCTAAGAGAAATAATTAAAAATGAATGCGGGTATTGTAAAAATTTATCTGGTATTCCTTTTTATTATAAAAACTATAAAGCCTAATGTGAATTCCAGATATTTGTGAAATGTTTTCATACAAATTTTGTTTCCCATATCATTCCTTAGAAATGATTAAATCAGGTCCAAATATGAATATTTTAATATAAGATTTCTTTAAAAGTAAATTATTTATTCTTCTTAACAGCTAAATTTCATCTGTAAATCTTTTCTTTCAAAGGCTGATGAGAGACCGATAAAATTTTTTATAGCTGTTTCTGACTATAGAAAAAAATTTTATCTAAGTTTGGTTTAACCCATTCCTCTTTCTAATTTAGGAGCCGATGGATAACTTCATAGTTTCAGCAAGAAAGTACAGGCCGGTAACATTTGAAACTGTTGTAGGACAGCAACATATAACCGGTACGCTGAAAAATGCCATCAAAAATAATCAGCTTGCCCAGGCATTTCTTTTCTGCGGTCCGCGCGGTGTTGGCAAAACTACTTGTGCCCGTATCCTGGCGAAGACCATAAATTGCCAGAATCTTAGTCCGAATGCAGAGGCCTGCGGGGTATGCGAATCATGTATCTCCTTTCAAAACGGCAACTCCTTTAATATACATGAGCTTGATGCCGCATCGAACAATTCAGTTGATGACATTCGCAGCCTTATTGAGCAGGTACGCATCCCGCCACAGGCTGGTAAATATAAGATCTATATTATCGATGAGGTTCATATGCTTTCACAGGCTGCCTTTAACGCCTTCCTGAAAACCCTTGAAGAACCACCTTCGTATGCTATTTTTATTCTGGCAACGACAGAAAAACATAAGATCCTTCCTACCATTTTATCAAGGTGCCAGATATTTGATTTTAACCGCATTAAGGTAGAAGATATGGCTCTTCACCTGGCCGGGATCGCTCAGAAGGAAGATATAGCATATGACAATGACGGATTGCACCTGATCGCCCAGAAGGCCGATGGCGGCTTGCGCGATGCTTTATCCATGTTCGATCAGATCGTCAGTTTCTCTGGTAAGAATGTTAATTACAAAGCTGTTATTGATAATCTCAACATCCTGGATTATGATTATTATTTCAGATTAACTGATGCAATCCTTGCTGAAGATGTGGCAGGTTCCCTCCTTATTTTTGATGAAGTTCTGGCTAATGGATTTGACGGCAACCACTTTATTACCGGACTGGCGTCTCACTTTAGAAATTTACTTGTTAC
Source organism: uncultured Sphingobacterium sp. (assembly GCA_964358565.1). Lineage (GTDB taxonomy): Bacteria > Bacteroidota > Bacteroidia > Sphingobacteriales > Sphingobacteriaceae > Daejeonella. The sequence continues at coordinate 1,798 of CAYHRC010000253.1, forward strand.
CAGGGATGTATCAACACTGAAGTTACTGGAGGTTAGTGAAGGAATACGGGAGAAGTATCATGCTCAATCCCAATCTTCTTCCTCTTCATTTCTGATATCTTCATTAAATATCACAAATCAATGTGACCTCAATTATAAAACCAGCAAGAATCAAAGGCTGCAGGTGGAACTCGCACTGATCAAGCTCTGTCACATTCCCTCGGCTCTAAATCTTTCAGCCATGGAAGCTTCTGCCATACAGGGCGGGGACTTAAAAAAAAAAGTTAAACCTTTAGAAACCCCGCAGAAAACTATACCTGCCGCTCCATCAGAAGCTGCTGAAAATCCATCCGGTCCCGTAAATGCCCGGCAGGAGGTTTCAAATCCGGCACCGGCAGAGACCGCAAAACCAGCTGAAGAAATTCAAAACGTCCCTGTAAGCATTGATCCTGAAGAAAAAAAGCCGAAATTAAGTATCATAAGACTTTCTGTTAACGCTGCGAACTCCTTAATCCCCAATCTTAATGACCTTGAGGCTAATTATTCAAAAAGGGAAGAAGAAAAAACTAAATATTTAGACGGAGACAGCAAGGCCTCATTTGATTCAGATGCCATGCTGAAATATTGGAATCAGTACGCAGAGAAAGTAAAGAAAGCGGGGAAAATAAATATTTTTACCGTCATGACGGCTAATCCCCCCCGCCTACTCCCTGATTATCTCATTGAGCTTGCGATAGAAAATAAAATCCAGGACGATCTGTTGAGCAGTGAAAAAGTTGACCTCTTGAACTTCTTACGGGTAGAGCTTAAAAATTTCAGCATTGATCTGGTGACCAAACAAGTGGAACAGACCAGCAAAAAACGTCTCTATACATCAAGCGAAAAGTATCAGCACATGCTTGAAAAAAATCCAAAACTGGAAGAATTCAAGCGAAGATTCAACCTGGATCTGGACTATTAATTAGTCTATCCATCGAAAATTATTTTTTTCTGTCATTTTTCGGATAGCCCTCTTCATCCAGGTCATCACGGTCATCTTCCGGAGTCCTTGAAAGCTTCTCATCGATAGGTTGGGTTTCAACTATTTTGCCACTACTGATAGACATCCCAAGACTATCAAGATCAGTTTCAAGACTTGCATCTTTATCATATTCATTAACCGCGGTAGGATTAGCCTCATCGAAATCTGAGTTGAAGTCTCCACCATTTTCAACCGTAGTATCATACGGATCGATATGCACATAGTCAGGATCATCCCCTTCTACGTCCATTTCATAACTATTTTTATCTTCATCGTATGAAAGGTCATCGAAGTCAATTTTCATGTTAAGATCCTCCTTTAAGGATTGGTCCCTGTCTATTCTGTCAGGCTTCAGTTCTTCGGGCAATTTGCGCTTTGGTTCCATATTTATTATAAGCTCTTATTTAAAAATCAACAGCATTGCGTTCATTTAGTTTGAGATAAGATTATTTAAAAGCTAATTTTCCGTGTTCTGGTTTTCAGGTGTATTCAAAATTCCTATCTTTGTCGAAATTCGAAAATCCTCATAATTAAGTATATGTCAGTACAAAAAATTAAAGTTGCAAACCCGGTTGTTGAATTAGATGGTGATGAAATGACCCGGATTATCTGGAAGTTTATAAAGGATAAACTGATCACGCCATACCTTGATCTTGATATTAAATATTACGATCTGGGGATGGAATACCGGGATGAAACAAATGACCAGGTAACCATTGATGCTGCAAATGCCATCAAACAATATGGAGTTGGTATCAAATGCGCTACCATTACACCGGATGAAGCACGTGTGGAAGAATTTAAGCTGAAACAAATGTGGAAATCACCAAACGGAACAATCAGGAATATACTTGACGGAACGGTTTTCCGCGAGCCAATTGTGATGAAGAATGTTCCGCGTCTGGTACCTAACTGGACTGCACCGATCTGTATCGGTCGTCATGCTTTTGGTGATCAGTACCGTGCTACTGATTTTGTAACTAAAGGAAAAGGGAAATTAACCATTACATTCAGTCCGGAAGATGGCGGAGATGTACAGTCATTTGAAGTTTACAATTTCAAAAGCGACGGTGTAGCCATGGCCATGTACAATACCGACGAAAGTATCTATGGTTTTGCCCGAGCATGTTTTAACCAGGCCTTGTCAAAAAACTGGCCTTTATACCTTTCTACTAAAAACACTATCCTGAAAAAATATGATGGACGTTTCAAAGATATTTTCGAGGAAGTTTATCAAAATGAGTTCAAATCTAAATTTGAAACCGCAGGCATAACCTATGAGCACCGTTTGATCGACGACATGGTTGCTTCTGCGTTAAAATGGCACGGAAACTTTGTTTGGGCCTGTAAAAACTATGACGGTGACGTTCAGTCGGATACTGTCGCACAAGGTTTTGGCTCATTAGGATTGATGACCTCTGTGCTGATCACTCCTGACGGAAGCACTATGGAAGCTGAAGCTGCACATGGTACCGTAACGCGTCACTACCGTGATCATCAGGCCGGAAAACCAACTTCTACCAACCCGATAGCATCAATCTTCGCATGGACAAGAGGATTGGAATTCCGTGGAAAATTAGATAATAACCAGGATCTTATTGATTTTTGCCATGCTTTAGAGCAGGTATGTATCGAGACTGTAGAAAGTGGTAAAATGACCAAAGACCTTGCAGTTTGTATCCATGGCAATAAGGTAAATCATGGTGAGCATTATTTATACACTGAGGAGTTCCTTGCTGCTATTGATGATAACCTGAAAGCCAGATTAGCTTAAGCGGATTTTATTTGTAATAATAAAAAGGCTGTTTCAATTGTGAAACGGCCTTTTTT
>CAYHRC010000254.1:0-4602 GCA_964358565.1 uncultured Sphingobacterium sp.
CTGACGATTCACTTTCCGCTCGGTCATGCGACTTCGTAAGTGAGATAAAGACTTAGTTTAATCTCCGTTATGCACGGTAACTTCGTCAGTCTGAATGGGATTTTCCCAGACTGACGAAGTCAAATTCTGATGTGCTATAGACTTTCTAAGTCAGCGTTAAAAAAAATACATAATTGCGGCGCCAATAGCCAGAGCAATTAAGAGCAGTAGCCAGAAACGTTTGTTTTCGCTTGCCTGATGTCCCCCTCTAAAGCGGTATTCCCTTTTATAGTTTGCCATAATTTCTTCCTTTATTCATGATGATAAGGCTCCCCTTTTAAGATTGTGAAAGCGCGGTATAATTGTTCAGCAAAAAACAGCCGGATCATCTGATGTGAAAATGTCATTTTTGAGAGAGAAATTTTATCGTTACATCGATCATATAGATCCTGATCAAATCCATATGGTCCCCCGACGATAAATACCAAATGTTGCAGACCCCCGACCATCTTTTTATTTAAAAGTCCTGAAAACTCAATGGAAGTTAGTTCTTTGCCGTTTTCATCTAATAGAATAACATGATCGGTACTATTAATGTTTTTAAAGATCAATTCAGACTCTTTGCTTTTTTGCTGCTCCCGGGATAGGCTTTTAGTATTTTTCAGTTCAGGAATTTCAGTGATTTTGAATGGAATATAATGTTTGAGCCGTTTTAAATAAATCCCGATACCCTCAGTCAGATATTTATCCTCAGTTTTTCCAATAGTAAGCAATGTGATTTTCATGAATTGTATAATAGGTGATCAGTAATTTGGGGCGCCCTTACCTTAATATAGTAACAGACCCGGATTTTTTGATAGCATTATCATTATAATCGGTGGCATTAATTAAGTAATAATAGGTTCCAACCGGTACCAGCTCATTTTTATACGTACCCTTCCAGTTATCAAAAATATCATGTGAAATGAACATAGATATGCCATAGCGGTTAAATATCTGGATCCGGTATATGTTTATATTGGTCATGCTCACTACAAATTCATCATTTACAGCATCATTATTAGGGGTAAAAGTATTAGGAATGAACAGAATGTTGTCTGCACTGATAATGAATTGTCCATGTAAAACTGAGGCACTGCATACCGAGCTTTTAAACACGGTGAGTGTAACATCAAAGTTTCCGGCACTCAGATAAACATGTTCCGGGTTTTCTTCAGTGGAAGTTTGTCCATCCCCGAAATTCCACAAATATGCGTCTGCATCCTTTGATTCATTAAAGAACCTCACACGGATGGGAATAGCTAATCTTGAAGGGATCTTAGGCTCTGCCCGGAATGCTGCAACAGGATTTTTAAAGATAGGAGGTATGGTTACATTTACCGCTTCTGTACTGCAAGATCCGCTGCTTATTACAAGTGTGTACGTTCCTGCCACTGCAATGCTGTTCACAGGTATCTCAACTGACCTTTGATCAGATGTGAAATTATTCGGTCCGGTCCAGTGATAAATTGCATCAGTCTGTATGGGGGTGCTGAGCCTGATCGTATCGCTCAAACAGAAGTCGGGTTTATTAGAACTAATAACTGGTCGCGCCGGACTTAAAGCTACTGTCAGATCCTGCCTGGAAATACTAAGGCATCCGGAGCTTCCTTCTGCCTCCAGGGTGATTGTTTTAATTCCGGATGCGGAATATGAAACTGTATAAATATTATTGCTGCCACCGGCTTGTATATTCGCGCCATCTCCAAAATTCCATCTGATCTTCTGATAATTAGTCGACGTATTGGTAAAAGTATATGTTTGCTGAGCTGTGCAGGGATTGGCAAGTGTATTCGTGAATGAAGCAACCGGAGTTTGTCCGATGGGAGGTATAACTGCAGATGCCGGATCACTGGTACATCCATAAATAGTAATATTGAGAGTATAAGTACCGGCTTTTCCGTCATTATCAATTGGAATATTTATTTCCGGCTGATCGGAAGTAAATCCGCCCGGGCCCGTCCAGGAATAAGTGGCATTTTTTTGCTGTGGTGTATTCAGGTTGATGGTTTCACCCATACAATATTGGGGTTTGAGCCCACTGATGAGGGGGACTGCAGGTTTCAATCCAACAAGAAATGATTCAGTGACTACAACAGAACAGCCTTCATCATTAAAAATCTGTAAAACAGCTGTTTTAAAACCGGGTGTTGAATAGCTGATATTATGAGGTCCGTTTGCATTTGAACTTGCTATAGATGCATCTTCACCAAAAGTCCAGTGGAGGCTGGTATAACCAGTAGAGCCTGTATTATTAAAAGTAAAATTCTGATCAACGGTGCAGGGCTTATTTGTGGTAAGATTAATTTTTGCTGTTGGCCCTTCAAATTGACCTGAACCGCCGAACTCAATTTTAAATCCATTATTCCCATTTGAAAAATTATCTACCAGAAGTGCATATACATGCCCTTGCTCCATGTCGATATATTTTAGATAACCATCCTGGCCCCCGTGGCCGCAGCCAGATTCTTCGCTAAATTCTGTTGAGGTAAGATTCATTCCTGTTTTGAAATACAGCGGATCATTCCGGCAACCCTGGTTATCAACACCATGTCCTGCTGCACATCTCAGGAGGATCTTATTATTGCAGTTACCTGCTGTTCCCAGATCATACAATACCCAATCAATATCATCGGTATTAATAGTAGGAGTGATATCCATAGTTAATGTTCCGGTATTAGCCGCGGTCCATTTATACCATACTGAATTAGACTCCCTTCCCAGACAGGAGCCGGCAGATTCCGTATTGCTATTGCCGGTACCTGCTACATTACTTTCGGTGAATGTTCTTTTATCGCATAATATCGAAGCGGTATTGCAATCCTGCCCGGCTTTAACGGGTGCGAAGTAATTATTTATACATAACTTAAAGGTCCCTGTGGCATTATTTCTGGCGCTTACGCGGATGTAATATACTTTGCCTACTATGAGAGAGCCTTTATAATAGGTTGAAATGCTGGTTCCGGCAGATAAAGAGCCAACCTGCGCTGAGTATGAAATGGAATTGTCACTATTGTCAATAGTATATAAAGCAATAAGAGGATTTTGGAGAGTTCCGCCGGTTGTTCCTCCTCCGGTACTGTTACCCGTTACAGTGATATTCACATCATAAGCACTGGCAGTAAATTTAAACCATACATCCTTGCCGGTCTCATTTGCAGGCCATTGAGGTGCAGTACCGAAAAAATTCTCATCTGTGGCATTAATATTAGAGTAAGCAGCATCTGAAGAACATTTGGTTGGATCGCTTAGTGGAATAGCATTATCATACTTATCATTTGCAGGTTGCGCATAAGCATTTAGTACGGAAAAAAACAGAAAGATGAGTAAAGGAGGATACTTCAAACTATTGAATTTCATGTTAACAAAAATATAAAAAAAGCCCTGCCATTTTAAGATAGCAGGGCCGGATTATTTTTGTATTTGATTATCCTATATGCCTGGAACAGAGGCATTTTGATTTACATGTTCAATATTCATTTTCTAACCTGTGCCTTAATTTGTTCGCCGTCAGGGTCTGCTGCTGTTTTTAATTTTGTAAATGCCGCAGCTCCTTCGGAAGTCAGATAACGCAGCTTTGGCTCAGGATCGTTGATGTACTTCAGGATCACCTCTGCGATTTGTGCAGGCTTTTGAAATGATTTTAATAATATGGTAGACTTATAAATTTAAAACTCCCTTTCTTACCTGGGTCTTTAAAAGCTCTCCGTCAGGGTCCAGACTTGTTTTTAAGCGTGTGAATGTGGCTGCACCTTCTGATGTAAAGTATCTGAGTTTTGGTTCAGGGTCATTCATGCATTTTAGAATGACTTCTGCGATCTGCGCCGGTTTCTGGAATGCTTTTTCTTTAAACTCATCGGTAAAAGTGGCTCTGTATCCCATATAATTCTCCATCAGAGGCTTATAGTCATCATTCAGGATACCACCGGTAGATTCAAAATATTGAGTCAGACTGTTACCAAACTCAGTTATTGTGCCTCCCGGTTCAATAAGTGATACATTGATCCCGAAATAGGGTTGCATATAAGTTGCGAGGCTCTCTGTCAAACCTTCAAGCGCAAATTTTGCAGCACAATAGATCTCATTGGCCGGCTGACCAACAAGGCCACCAACAGAGGAAATATTAATGATATGCCCTGACCTCTGTTTACGCATATAGGGTAACACGGCTTTGCTGCAACGAATCGGGCCATAGAAGTTAACGTCCATAACATGTTTGATCTCATCCATGCTTGCCTGCTCCATCGGTTTAATAAAACCTGCCCCTGCATTATTGATCAGAACATCAATTGTCTTTTCACTTTCAAGGATCTTTGCAATACAAGCCGCAATACTGGATTCATCCTGAACATCAAGCTGAAGGATGTTCAGTTGAACATTTCTTTTTGCCGCTTCGGCTTCAAGAGGCGTTTTCTTTTCCAGGTTACGCATGCTTGCGTAAACCTTGTGTCCTTTTTCAGCAAGAAGCAGTGCGGTTTCGAAACCAATGCCCGTTGAAGCACCCGTAATCAATATAACTTTTGACATAATATAAATCTTACTGATTTGTCAGATATTAATTTTGGTTCATCCTGATGATATTCA
>CAYHRC010000255.1:0-4599 GCA_964358565.1 uncultured Sphingobacterium sp.
ATGGGGAAAGTTTTCCAGCCAGAGCTGCCTGCATCCACAACCGTGGTAACACCTGATCTCAGGGTAAATCCATCAGGAGGAAGAGAGTTAGGTCCGTCCATATACTCCTGCTTCAAATTTGTTCCAGCAAAACTATGAACGTGAATGTCTATGATTCCCGGAGAGATATACAAGCCTCTTGCATCGACCACCCTTTTTGCTCCTGCTGAAGAAATCCCGGGTGCAACCCGGGAGATTTTACCATTCGAAATGGCAACATCCATTTTAGAGTCTATATTGTTTTTTGGATCAATCAGGTGCCCACCTTTTAATAAAATATCTATCGCCTGGGCCTGAACAGAAAAAGAGGAGATAAAGCAAATACATGCAGCAAGTAAAGGTAATGGAAGAAGTCTCGATAATTTCATATTATAATATATTTAACCATTGTATAATTTCATATGATGCTGTATTACCACCGGAACTGATTGCCCGGCCGGAAAAAGTTATTTAGAGGTTTAGCAATCCCATTCAGGTCATACACTATTCTGCCGCCTTTAATGGTCATTTCACATTCCAGCTTCTGATTTCCTTCCATCCTATACCCTGCTGTTTCGTAAAATCCAAATTTTCCATTGCGGATACTGAAAATAACAAGATCAGCGATTCCTCCCGGGGATAAATTACCAAGCTCCTCTCTTTTTATGGCTTGTGCAGGACTCCAGGTACTGGCTTTAATGACTTGTTGAAGATCCATACCCATTGTAAGGAATTTGGACATCACATTCATCATATCTTTCATAAATGCATTCGTGCTGCCCATCGAGAGATCAGTACTTATAGTATTTGGATAAAAGCCGCTCTTCATTGCTGGTATAGCTAATGAATACCTGAATGCAGAACCATGCCCTACATCGAAAATGATTCCCCGTTTCTGAGCTTCCAGAACATATGGTCTTATTTCATTTGTCTGAACATCGACAATTGTTTCACGGGCATTAATATCTTCAATAATCGTATACGTATGGGTATAGATATCACCAGGACGGAGATGTTTGGTATATAGTTCTTTTAATGAGGGCTGCGGGTGATTGCGGCCTCCGTCAAGCATAACAGGCATATTTGCCAGATAACCGGCCGCAACTCCCTGGTCAACCGGCTTCCAGTCGGGTCCAGCGAAATCGATTTTAAATCCAACAATATGCTGTTTATTAAGCAATGCTAAATTTGCAGCGTCTGCAGCAATTTGATCTGTTGATTTCTTTTCAAGGGGCCCTCCTTTGTATCCGTCTCCTTTAATATTAAGGAAAGAAAGAACACGGGTCTCTGAACGATCAATAACGTTCTTTTTAAAATCCTGGAAGGTATTGAGATCGGCATCTCCAGCATCTGCAATGGTCGTAACCCCAACGCGGAAAGTGTAGCCATCCGGCATTGTGGATCCCAAACGTGAATGAATATCAATCAGCCCGGGAGCAACATACATGCCCTTTGCGTCAACCACTTGTGTAGCCTGATCTGAGTTAATACTTTTTGCAATCAGTGCAATCTTACCATCATTTATGGCTACATCCATCACAGCATCAATCTGATTTTTTGGATCAATTATATGGCCTCCCTTGATAATTATACCGTATATCTTACTTGAAGGTTGAGCAAAAAGTGATAAAGCAGAAAATAAGCTAATTAAAACGATCAGAGAGTTTACTTTTCGCATGTTATTAATTAAAATATTATTTGAGTGTTAAAAAGAAAAGTAAACCCAAATCGATAGAACCATATAATTGGAAAAAACGATGCGAAGACTGCTTACTGCTTTTTTGAGATGAGCTTTAACTGTATTTTTTGACAGGTTTAACTCGACAGCAATTTCATCATATTTCAGACCATCATTGCGGCTCAGATTATAAACGCGTTTTTGCTGGGGAGGCAGATTCTCAACAGCATGATTTAATAAATGCTGGTAGTCATTATATGTGACAGTATCTTCTGTACAATGCTGATACTCTGTATTGCTAAAACCGAGTTCCTTTATTATTTGAGCTTCATGAGCCACACGCTTTATGGCATTGTAGGCTTGATTTCGAACGACAGTATAGAGATAGGAATCGAAGCGGTTAATTCCAATTAAAACAGTCCGGTTTGTCCATACCTTCATAAAAGCATCCAAAACGATCTCTTCAGCTACTTCTTCACTATCAGTAATTCTGAAAACATAGTTATAGAGTCTGTCCCGGTACAAATCAAAAATCTTACGAAATGCCTGCTCATCACCCTGGGCAACCAGTCGTAAAACATCTAATTCATCGGGTATGCTTCTATGTCCCAAAATAAAAGTTAAAGTATATTTACCTAATATAGAAAGTTTAATATCTATTTTCCAAAAACATTCCTATAACTATTCAAAAATTAACACATAAATCTTAAATCAGATTAATAGAAAATCCAGTATACTTAGTTGAACTTTATAATAAAAGAGTAAAATAAAAATCGTACCTTTGCGGTCGCTTACGGCAATAAGGCTGTGAGCATTTATATATTATCATGAACCCATTTAGTACCTTGGGTATCCGTCATGATATTGTTAATGCCATTACTGAACTGGGATTCGAAAATCCCACACCGATCCAGGAACAATCTATCCCGGTATTACTTTCAGGCAGCAACGATTTTGTCGGATTAGCTCAAACAGGAACCGGTAAAACGGCAGCATTTGGCCTGCCTTTATTAGAACTCCTCGATTTCGAAGAAAATTATCCACAAGCGCTTATTCTATGTCCAACCCGTGAACTGTGTCTGCAGATCACCAGTGATATGAATAATTACGCTAAAAACATGAAGAACGTCAACGTTGTTGCTGTTTATGGTGGTGCTAACATTTCCGATCAGCTACGGCAGATCAAACGCGGCGTTCAGATCGTAGTGGCCACTCCCGGCCGTATGCTCGATATCATTAATCGCAAAGCGATTGATTTTACTCAAGTACAATTTGTTGTCCTTGATGAAGCGGATGAAATGCTCAATATGGGCTTTCAGGAAGATATAGATAGTATCTTATCAACTACTCCCGATGATAAAAAAACATGGCTGTTTTCGGCAACCATGCCATCTGAAGTACGTCGTATTGCTAAAAAATACATGACCGATCCTTTCGAATTGACCATGGGTACCAAAAATACCGGAAATGTCAATATCGAACATGAATATTATATTGTAAAGGCTCGTGATAAATATGCAGCCTTTAAACGTATTGTCGATTTCAATCCTGAAATCTTTGGTATTGTATTCTGCCGGACCAAAATTGAAACTCAGGAAATTGCCGAAGCTTTAATGAAGGATGGCTATAATGCCGATGCACTTCATGGTGACCTGTCGCAGCAACAACGCGATAAGGTAATGAAACGCTACCGCGACCGCAGCCTTCAATTATTGATAGCTACTGATGTTGCAGCACGGGGAATTGATGTAATGATGTGACCCATGTTATTAACTATTCACTACCAGACGAGATCGAAAATTATACCCACCGAAGTGGCCGTACTGGTCGTGCCGGAAAAACAGGTATTTCTATAGCGATCATCAATTCAAAGGAACTTGGAAAAATTCGTCAAATTGAACGGACCATTGGAAAGCAGTTTACCAAAGCTGAAATTCCAAGTGGCTTTGATGTTTGTGAAAAACAACTTTTTGCGATGGTACATAAGGTTCATAATGTAGAAGTTAACAAAGAGCAGATCGAGCAATACATTCCACGTATAATGGATGAATTTAAGGAACTGGACAAAGAAGAGATCATTAAAAGGTTCGCTTCCCTGGAATTTAACCGCTTCCTGGAATATTATTCCAAAGCACCGGATTTAAATATTTCAGCCGAGGACCGTACTTATGATCGTGGAGAGCGTACTGATCGTACTGATCGTCCGGATCGCGCATTCAGATCAGGAACCAGCCCCGGATATACCCGTTTATTTATGAACCTTGGTTCAGTAGACGATTTTACACGCGGTGATATGCTGGGTTTCATTTGCAACAATACTAAGATCAGTGGAAAAAGTGTAGGCAAGATCGATCTTAAAGGTGTATTCACATTCTTTGAGGTAGAGGAATCAGTCGTAAGCCAGGTTATCGAAGGCTTTAAATCAGTCGATTTCCAGGGCAGGGACGTTCGTATAGAACTGGCCGGCGACCGTGAGGGTGGAAGCAGCGAACGCGGAGGTTCACCATATCGCGGTACCCGTCGTGAAGGCGCTGGAAGCGGTGGTGGTTACCGGGGTGGAAATTCCGGCGGCGCACGTCGTGAAGGCGGATCAGGTGGTGGATTTCGTGATTTTTCGGGCAAACGCCGTGAAGATCGCGGGGGAAGCAGCTCTGGTGGGCATCGCGAAAGCAGTGGTGGCGACAGACGCAGGCGTAGTTAAATTACTCTATGAGTCGTCCTAAAATAGGTTGACAATTTATTACGGATAAATATTTCCTTGTCAGATAAAACTGGCAAGGATTTTTTTTGATGTATTTGTTGTGGAGTTTGATTTGATGGCAAATTGTCAATTGATACTTTCCCGCTTAAGGCCGCGGGGGCCTGGTCCTTTTTTCGTGATTTGTTAATGTTTTTATAGGCAC
>CAYHRC010000256.1:0-4594 GCA_964358565.1 uncultured Sphingobacterium sp.
TCACTAAAAATCAAAAAGATACAATATGAGTAATCCTTAACTTAATGACATTGGGCTCCGGCCGGGAATTAATCAGTAACAGCAGACTTAATTATGAACACCAGAAACAGATAAATGGAACTTTTCTCAGCTATGCAGCTATGGTGCTTGCGCGGGTTCATGTGCTGTATTCTGCGTTTATTGTTAGCTGGGGCGCTATACCCGTTTTTTATTGATGCGTATTTTATTTATCGCCAATCCTTTACCTGTACACTGCAATATCAACAGATTGTTCACTCCAGAAAGTATGCGGTATTCCAGCATGGGGCTGTACCTGCCCTTATACATGAGAAAAGCCATCCTGTAGCAGAATGACCTTTCCCGGGAGGCTCACCTGAGAGGCAAACCAATTAATCGTATTGTAAATATAAAGTTTTTGGAGCCCTTTTTTGATTTATAAAAAGTTCACATAGATGAAAAATCTAAAAATAAATTTTCTGCTGATAGCCGTATTGCTCTTAATTGGAGCATCGGTCAGCGCATTTACTTTTATTAATAAGGATAATACTGCTGCCGCACAGGTGGAAACAACCTGGTATTTCACCGGGTCTGAATCACAGATCCTTGATGCTGATTTGTATAGAAACACCGGAAGTCCGGAAACTGATTGTGCCTCAAATGGAAGCAGTCCATGTTCAATATCAGTTCTGGCCAGTGACGCTCAAGAACTGCAAACCTTCCTGGATGGTGAAACCGCTCAGGATGTAACAGCTATGTCTGCTCAAAAGCGTCCTTAAATTAAAAGGGGAAGGAATTGATACCCTTCCCCTTTTCACCTGGATTACCCCTTAGAATACGTCAGGGCATATATATCTTTATATCCTCAGGAAGCGGCAGAGCAAAACCCGGATCATTTGGGGCCAGGGTATAACTCTGACCATTCACCGTACGGTTCAATGCAATATTGGCCCCTTCCCTGTTCAGGCGTTTGATATCCATCCACCTTAAGCCGCGGATTAATAGTTCTTTTCTACGTTCGTTAAGAATTAGCTTTAAGGCGGCATCCGCACCGGCCGCAGTAAGCGGCTTGAATTCATTCGTTTTCCACCTGTTCAGGAGCAGGGTATTCAGATCTGCCATAGCTTCAGGAGTTTTACCTGCCCTTGCATTTGATTCAGCACGGGTAAGATACATTTCATCCGTGGCCAGTCCGGTAAATATTCCTGTGGATCCTAAATAATTTCCTTTAAAATCAATACTGCCTCCGGCGTCCGTCTTAAAAAATATGCTTTTTCTCAGATCAGCTGTAGCATAGGAAAGGTAAAGGGCAGGAATGATCTTAGCCCTTCCTATCGCCAGAACTTCGCCATATGCTGCTGCTCTTTCAAAAATAATTTCCGCATTCAGGGATTTAACCGGGTAGGTATCTGAAGGCTTCAGCGAATTATAATTCATGAGCTTATTACTCAGCTGCAGGCATGAATCAGCATATAAACCTGCTTTTTCATATTCCCTCATCCACAGGTAAGTCCTTGAGAGAAGGCCATAAGCGGCTGCTTTGGATGGCCTCAGAACGCTCACCTGGCTGGCCGGCAGTAAAGGGACTGCTGCTTTAAGGTCGGTGATAATCTGCTCGTAACTTTGCTTCACACTCGCTCTTACCGAAGGCAGGTTAAAATCTGATTCCAGTCTTAAGGGAATGCCTTTATCTCCCGCTCCGCTTGCCTGATCATAAGCCGGACCCCAGATCTGAACCGCATCCAGAAAGCTCACGGCCCTGAATACCAGCGCCTGCCCTTTGATCTTATTCCATGCTGCTCTGTTTGAAGACGTCTGCTCTGTATCCTTTATTTTCTCAAGAACGGTATTTGCATAATAGACAATCCGGTAGAGGTTGTTCCAGTCATTACCGTTACCACCGGTCCGGAATAAGTTCTCTTTCTGCCAGGTATACATTCTCTGGTTAGTATCATATGTCAGAGAAGCCCAGTCGGCATCGGTGATATAGTAATCATCAGCGCTAATTTCCTGCGAACTGGCTCCTGTATAATTAAGAGAACCGTAATTATCAAGCAGGGCTTGCAGGTCATTCATATCAGTGATGACAGAGAGGCTCTTATTTGAAGGCTCATCCAGGTATTTTTCGCATGATGCTGCCGGTAAAACCAGTGACAGCATAGCGTAAATTATAATCTTCTTAATTTTCATCATATAATTGTTTTTTTAAGTCCCGCATGTGCGGGATTGCATAAGCTTATTTTTTTCTTTTTTGTGAGCGGTAAGCTCATGCAGGTTTTATTTTCTCTTAGTTTAAGTTTGTCCTGATCCCTATCGCATACATTTTAGATGGGAGCACCCGGTATGATCCGTAATTATAATCCGGGTCTCTGGCCTCTTTGCTTGCCTTCCATATCAATCCAAGGTTGGATATATTGGTAAAGACGACAAGGTTCCTGACAGGAAGTTTCAGCAAGGCTGTCCTGTTCAGCTCATAGCTCAGGTTAATATATTGTAAGCGGATATGATCCCCTTTTTCAACAAGCACTTCTGAGCCGGCATAAAAATTATTCTTAGCTGTAGTAGTGGGGTATACCAGGGCCGGAACATTGGTGGATGTTTCATCACCGGGCTGCTGCCAGCGCTTGCCGAAATCAGAATGGGATTGCCAGTTGATGAAGAGGTTCGAGTAGTTGATCGATTCCCTCCTGAAGTAATAACTGAACTTATAGGTGAAAGCAAAGTTCATTGAAATGTTCTTCCAGCTAAAGGTATTGCCGAGAGATCCGAACACGGCAGGCATTGCGGAACCGTGATATTTCAGATCTTCGAGTCCGGTGGCTGTTCCGGTTAATGAGGAATAATCAGTGCTCAAATTATTGTCCAGGTAACCTCGCGGCTCACCGGTCAGGGGATCCAGGCCCGCCCATTTATATGAATAGATGGCATAAACCGGCTTACCCTCCAGACCAGAGATCCTGATATTGGAATAGGTGTTAATAAAGTCACTGCCTCTTTCAGTACTTTTATAATAATCTGTTATTTCATCTTTAAAGGTGCTGAAATTGAGGTTTGTTTGCCATTTAAATGTTTTATCAAAATTCCGGGACCTCAATTCAATATCAAATCCATGTCCTTTCATGCCGGCCACATTTTTTGTAATACTGGGGCCCACTCCCCCGGTATAATCGAGTATAGCCGGACCAAACAGATCCTTACCTTTCTTGAAATAATACTCGATGCTGCCGCTGATGATGTTTGCTTTGCTGCTGAAATCAATTCCGGCATTGGCGGTACCCGATTTTTCCCATCGCAGTTCTGAATTATAATAATTGGTAAAGCGTGCAAAGGGCGAAGAGGTGTAGGGACTCGTGCCGGCATACCCGATAGTAGTTGCTGCAACCTTGGAGGCATTGATATTTCCGCTGAAACCATAGCTTCCACGCAGGCGGAGATAAGGCATGATCCCCGAAGAATAGAATTTTTCATCCGAAAGGGCCCAGATTGCACATGCCGACCAGAACGGGTTCCACTGATCGTTTGTTTTTAACCCGAACAGGTTTGAAGCATCGCGGCGTCCGCTTAAGGAAAGCGAATACCTTCCAAGATAAGTATAAGCGGCATTTCCAAAGTACGAAATGAAGTTACTTCCGCTCTCTGAGAGATCGTTATTATCTGTAATGAGATTATTGCTTCCGGTAATGATATTAGGAAACTTTGTGCTCAGGGCAACCAGGCCATGGGTCAGGTTAGCATCATTATACCCGTAATAGCGGGCGCGGTTACTCCGGTCATTGGCCCTCCTTAATTCAGAACCTCCTATTGCGGCCAGCTGGTGTTTTTTCCAGGTCCTGTTATAGTTCAGCTGCATCCTCAGATTGCTGGATTGCACTACTCCTGCTGTCTGGTCAAGAATACCGCCTTTGGGGATCTTATAGCTTATACCTGAAGGGCTGAGCTGGGTATATGAATTAATCATATCCCTGGCGAAATAACTTTCCGCATCGTTCAGAGACCGTGTTCCTCTGTTCTGCCGTTCATAGGTATACTTCAGATCGGCAGCCAAGCCCTCCAGTATGCTGTACCTGATACCGGTATTGAGCAGGATATCATTCACGGAAGTTTTACTGGTAGAATGCTTAAAATCTTCCAAAGGGTAATAGTTCCAGTCGAGCAGTTTCCCGTCCCCCACTGTCTGCACAAAGCTCTGGCGCCAGTTTTTTGGAATAGCCAGGGAATTGCCCACTTCATCGGCAAACCGGGCATAAGGAAACAGGTACTGGTTTCTGGCAGCCGCCTCTCCATAGCCGGGCCTTCCGCTGGTACTTTCTGTCTGGGTATAATAAATGCCCGAACTCAGTTCCAGTTTCTTAAACGGCCTGAATATATTCTGAAACCTGAGGTTGACACGGCTGAACCCGGCATCCAGGTCATCCGAATTCAGATCATGTGCTCCTGAAGCCGTCCATGCTATCTTATCGCTGCCGCCCCTCAGGTTTAAGGCGTATTGCTGCTTCATGGAGGGCTGGTATAAATATTTAGCAAAATCGTTGCGCACATCCATGCTTCTCAGCGCATCTATTTCACTGTCAATAGCCAGCGCCCCGGCAGGAGAAGC
>CAYHRC010000257.1:0-4588 GCA_964358565.1 uncultured Sphingobacterium sp.
CGGTGGTGTGAGAGGGCGGCAAAGATTAATTATCTTTGCCCCCTACTTTAATTTGTACATTTGCACGAATTAAACGCATGTCTGATCTTAAAATTATTTCGCTCTTGCCTGCCGCTACAGAGATAGTCTGTGCCCTTGGTCTGGAGGAAAAGCTTATTGGCCGTTCCCATGAATGTGATTTTCCTGAAAGTGTAAAGCAATTGCCGGTTTGTTCTTCTGCTAAATTTCTTTCAGGGTCTGATAGTGCTGAAATTGACCGGCAGGTAAAGGAGATACTGACCGGTTCCCTGTCCATCTATTCCCTGGATAAAAATATAATCAAAGAATTAAATCCGGATATCATCATTACGCAGGCTCAGTGCGAGGTATGTGCTGTCAGTTTGAAAGACGTTGAAGAAGCGCTGTCCGGTTTGCTTGAGAAGGACTGTCGTATTATTTCTCTTGAACCTAATAGTTTAGCAGATATCTATTCTGACATTCAATACATCGCTGATCAGCTGGGAGTAAGTGAACAGGGGGAGGAGCTCCTTGAATTAGCTGATGAGCGTATAAATATTATACGTCATAAATTAAAGTTCATATCTGAAAGGCCCAAAGTGGCATGTATAGAATGGCTTTCCCCGCTTATGGTGGCTGGTAACTGGACCCCCGAACTGGTTGACATTGCAGGCGGACGCTCAGTGCTTTCTGAAAGCGGCAAGCATTCTCCTTTTGTTAAGTTTGAAGATCTGATAGCTGAAGATCCGGAGATCCTTGTGCTGATGCCATGCGGATTCTCGATTCAGCGTACTTTGCAGGAGATTAATCTTTTACTGGAGCTCCCCGGCTGGCAGCAGCTTAAAGCGGTACACAATAATCAGATCTATATTGCGGATGGAAATCAGTATTTTAATCGCTCAGGCCCACGAATAACAGACAGCATTGAGATCCTCGCTGAAATCATTCATCCAAAACAATTCATATTTGGCTACGAAGGAAATGGGTGGATTCGTTTTAATCTAATTTAACGCTGACAGGGGGCAAGCACTGTCACCGTTAGTAAGCAATAAATTGTTCGATCTGCTGATTTGCAAACTTAATGGTATCCTCTTTAAACAGATCTCCGCTTACATTAAATTCCTTATCAATTGCGGGGATATGAAGGCGTAGCGGCATCACATGCATATTAATATAATGACAGATGCCGGTAAAGTGTTCCACGCCACGTACATTGCCATATTTTCCTGATGACACGCCTACAAGGGCTACCTTTTTACCATAAAAGCTTTCAGGAAATTTGCAGCCATCGATAAATGTTTTTAAAATACCGGGGAACCCACCATTGTATTCGGGGATAACAAACAGAAACTTAGTTGTGGCAGTAATTTGATCCTGAATACTTTGGAAGGCCATACTGCGTTTTCCGTATAGGTCTGTGCTTATAAAATCATCCGGAAGCTCTGTAAGTGAAAGGATTTCAGATTCATATCCTTTAGCTGCTAACTGCCTGTGATAGTAATTAGCAAGCTTAAGCGTATTACTTGAATCACGGTTAGTACTGGAAATAATAGTTGTCATTTGTTAATAAGATGTGTAAAACGAAAATCGTCTGACGGCTTTAAATAGTTTTATGTTTGTATCTTGGGACATTATTGAAAAACCTTTTAAAACCCGTCAAAAGTAGTCTTTTCATCTGCTTTGATCATACAATTCGGGTTATTTAATATCACATATTTGTAAATATATTTTAAAAAATGGGTAAAATCATCGCGTTAGCTAACCAGAAGGGTGGCGTTGGAAAAACTACTTCTTCCATCAATCTGGCAGCTAGTTTAGCTGTGTTAGAATATAGAACTCTTCTGGTAGATGCGGATCCGCAGGCAAATTCAACATCGGGTATTGGCTTTGATCCGCGAACTATTAAAGCCAGTATATACGAATGCATAATCAATGAAATCGATCCTGCTGAAGCTATTCAGGGAACAGATACTCCGAACCTTGACCTGCTTCCGGCACATATCGACCTTGTCGGCGCTGAAATTGAAATGATCAATCTCACAGACAGGGAATATAAAATGAAAGCCGTCCTTGATAAGATCAGGGATAATTATGATTTCATCATTATTGATTGTTCCCCCTCTTTGGGATTGATAACTATCAATGCTTTAACTGCTGCGGATTCGGTGATCATTCCTGTTCAGTGCGAGTATTTTGCGCTTGAAGGTCTTGGTAAACTGCTTAACACGATCAAAATAGTTCAGAATCGTTTAAATCCAAGCCTTCAAATTGAAGGGATCCTGTTAACAATGTATGATGTCAGGCTTCGCTTATCCAACCAGGTGGTTGAAGAAGTAAAGACACATTTTCAGGATTTAGTATTTGATACCATAATTCAGCGAAACACGCGTTTAAGTGAAGCACCGAGTTATGGCATTTCTGTTATTATGCATGATGCAAATTGCAAGGGCGCTATTAATTATCTTAATTTAGCGCGTGAAATTATCCGCAAAAACGGACTGGTATCAAATGAGGAGGCTGCAAAACAAGCATTAGTATAAAAATATGATCTACCAGAAGAAAACGGGCTTAGGCAGGGGGTTAAGAGCATTATTAGACGATTCAGATCTTCCTGGGAACGACAGGCAGCAAATCAGTAATGAAAGCTCATCATTGGGATCAATAAGCTTTGTGAAAATAAGCCAGGTAGAGGTGAATCCATTTCAGCCGCGGGCTGATTTTGATCCAGAGACTTTACTTGAACTTACAGCTTCAATAAAACTACAAGGGCTTATTCAGCCCATTACAGTGCGTCAGGCTGGCCAGAATTCTTACCAGTTAATCTCCGGGGAAAGGCGCTTGCGGGCTTCCAAATTAGCAGGTCTTAGCGAGATCCCTGCATACGTACGGAGTGCGAATGACCAGCAGATGCTGGAAATGGCGCTCATCGAGAATATCCAGCGTGAAAATCTGAATGCAATTGAAGTTGCGTTAAGTTTTCAGCGGATGATAGATGAGTGTAATTTAAAACAAGATGAGCTAGGCGACAGGGTTAGTAAAAACCGTTCCACTGTAACCAATTACCTGCGTCTGCTGAAGCTTCCGCCGGTTATACAGGCATCTATCCGCGACAAAGAAATTTCAATGGGTCATGCCCGCGCGCTTGTTTCTGTTGAAAGTTCAGATAAACAACTTTATATTTATCAGGAGATCATGAACCGTGGTCTTTCGGTACGAAAAGTGGAGGAACTTGTTCGTCAGATTCAGAAGGACGGAACTCCTAAAAATGGCGCAGTTAAAAAGGAAGGTGTATCATTTCAGTACATGAAGATCCAGGATGACCTGGCTTCAAAGTTTGGTACCAATGTAAAGCTGAAACTGAGGGAAAAAGGTACAGGTTCCATTGAAATTTCGTTCTTGTCAGATGATGACCTGAATCGTATTCTGGAAATGTTAGACTGGTAATGAATGCAAAAAATCTGGCGATCGTTTTTTTTATGTGCTTTTTAGTGCAGAGCAGTGCTTTTTCCCAAAACCGGGATACGGTAGCTTCCAGACGACGGGATAATGTACCTGCCAGATTGGATACAACCAAAACAGCTGCCAAAGCACCTGCTGTTGTAAAAGATTCTGCCAGGCTTGCTCTTGAAAGAATGCCGCGTCAGGCAGCAATGAAATCTGCAATGTTGCCGGGATTAGGACAGTTATACAATAAACGCTGGTGGAAAGTACCACTCGTTTACGGTGGTTTTATCGGTATCGGACTTGTATATGAGTTTAATCAGCGTAATTATAAAATTTTTCTCAAAGAAGCCCAGTATCGTGAGCTTAATCCGAAAAAGACGCAAAATCCGCTATTTGCAGGCTATTCCAGTCAGGGCATTATTACAATAAAAGATTCATACAGGAGAGACCGTGATCTTTCAATTCTTGCGGGCCTTGGTTTTTATGCGATAAATATCATTGATGCTTATGTTGATGCAAAGTTTTTCCGGTTCGATATATCGGATGAATTATCGCTGAAAGTGGATCCTGTAATAAATAATGGATCTTACATGAATGCTTCGGCTGAAAGGCCTTCACTCGGAATTAAGTTCAGTTTGTCACTATGATCATATCGATACAAACAGCATCATGCTGCAGAAAATGACAGATCAAAAAAAATAATATACTATGAAGATAGCTATCCTTGGATACGGCAAAATGGGCCGCATTATTGAACAATTAGCAATTGAAAGAGGACATGAGATTGCATTAAAGGTGAATATCGATAACCTCGAAGATCTGACTATCGCTAATCTCAGAAAGGCAGATGTGGCCATTGACTTCAGTACTCCTGATACGGTTATAGGCAATATTGAACTTTGTTTTGATGCACAGGTTCCGGTTGTGGTTGGAACAACGGGCTGGTATGGCCGTTTACAGGAAATAAAAAACAAATGTGTAAGCAGTAACAATACCTTGTTATATGCATCAAATTTTAGCATAGGTGTTAATGTGTTTTTTTACGTAAATAAGATCCTGGCTAAAATAATGAACCGCTACCCTCTGTATGAAGTTCAGGTAGAAGAGATACATCTTACAGGGAAGCTTGATTCTCCGAGCGGAACTG
>CAYHRC010000258.1:0-4583 GCA_964358565.1 uncultured Sphingobacterium sp.
ACTGGTATACCGTTAAGTTCATGGATAATTCAAAAAAAGAATATTGGTATAACAATAAATGGAATCCGGTAAAGCTGAGGATAGAGACCATTAAAGTGGCTGGCGGAAAGACACTGTCAGATACAGTATATTACACCCATCACGGACCTGTTGTGTACACTGATGAGCAGAGACCCGATAATTTTTCAAAGATCAACAATATTCCCTCCGGGCATGCATTACGCTGGGTTGCCCATGACGAATCAAACGATACGCGAACATTTTATATGCTCAACCGTGCCAGAAACTATACCGATTACCGTAAGGCTCTTACCTATTTTTCGGCTCCGGCACAAAATTTTGTCTTTGCAAGCAAAGAGAACGACATAGCTATTACCTCTACCGGGTATTTGCCATTAAAATGGAAAAGCCAGGGCAAGTTCCTTTTAGACGGATCTGATCCGGCCAACGACTGGCATGGGCGAATTCCAGCGGAACAGAATCCTACAGTAAAGAACCCTCCGCGTAATTTTGTCAGCTCAGCTAACCAATCACCGACAGATAAAACCTACCCTTATTATATTAACTGGGAATTTGTTGCCTATGAACGCTCACACCGCATAAATAACCGTCTTACGGTTATGAGCAAAGTAAATGTGGATAGTCTTAGAAATCTGCAAAATGATAATTACAGTATCCTGGCTGAGAATATTTTGCCAACACTCATCTCCCTGGTAAACACTGAACAATTAAATGCCACTGAGCGTGAAGGCTATAACATTGTCAGTAAATGGAATAAATTCTTCAATGCGGATGAGATCGGGGCCAGCATTTTTGAGATCTGGTTTAAGAACCTTGCCGAGCAGATCTGGCAGGATGACCTTGGCGATCCAAAAGTACCCATGCGCTATCCTTCACGCGACCGGAATGTACACTTACTTCTAAATGAACCCAACTCAAACTGGTATGACAATGTACATACTGCCAAAAAAGAGACACGGACCGATGCTGTTAATGCAGCTTTTAAGTTTGCCATAGACAGTCTGCAAAGAAGGTCAGGGCCAATAGACGATGAATGGGCCTGGGGCGTGGTGAAGAACAGTCATGTTCCGCACCTGGCTAAGATTGCAGGTTTCGGATCTAAATTTCTGAACAATGGAGGATCAAAGAGCTCAGTTAATGCTATGACAGAAAGCAATGGGCCCTCCTGGCGAATGGTCGTTGCCCTTGGAAAAGATGTAAAAGCATATGGGGTATTTCCTGGCGGAGAATCAGGCAATCCGGGAAGTTATTATTATGATGATATGATTGACACATGGACAGAGGGCAAACTGAATGAGCTTGTCTTTATGAGATCGAAAAATGAAAAATCGAAACGGATCATCGCCTCATGGAAAATGAACAAAAAGTAGATCAGACCGGTCCCCAAGCTTTTTGTTCTTAATTTAACCTTTAAAATATTAATTATGTTGTTTCTTTTTATCGCTGTTATTTGCGGGATCCTTCAAATATTTTTACCCTGGTGGATCATTGCCCCTGTTGCATTCGGATTGTCATTCTGGAAAGCCCGTAGCGGAAATCACGCTTTCAGCTCAGGCTTCTTTGCCATTTTTGCATTATGGATAATTGCAGGTCTGATACATACTTTGCCCAATGACAATATTTTAGCGAACCGTGTAGGTGCTTTATTAAGTCTTCCTGAAACTTCCATCAATTGGGTCATTGTCTTGTTGATTAGCGGAACTATTGGCGGACTTGCAGCTGCATTCTCTGCTTTGGCGGGTATTTATTCAAAGCAGGCAATGCATAAACCGGAAAAAGTCTGAAGCAATTAAACATTCACTGATTATCTTTGCAAGTGCCTTATACAAATTCAGACCGCATCTTTTCTATTCAAAATCCAAGGGAATTTGAAACTCTGGCCCTTGAAATTTTCAGCTATCAGCTTAAGAATTGTGAAGTGTATGCCGGTTTTGTTCAAAATCTTGGCATCCAGGTGGGACAGATAAGAAAAGTTGAGCAAATTCCATATTTGCCGATCGAATTTTTTAAAAGTCATGAAATAATCAGTGGCAAAGGAAAGGCTGAAGAGATCTTCAGCAGCTCCGGTACAAGCGGCATGGTTCAAAGCAAACATGCTGTTCTGGATATCAGTGTATACATCAAAAGCTTCAGAAAGGCATTTGAACTGTTTTACGGGGATGTAAAGGAATACGCTATTCTGGCATTATTACCATCCTATTTGGAGAGGGAGGGTTCATCGCTGATCTATATGGCGGATGATCTGATCAGGCTTGGCGGAAATGAAAAAAGCGGTTATTTCCTGTACGACCATGCAGCACTTAACAAAGTCCTAAAACAACTTAAAAGGGAAAAAACTCCTGCTCTGCTTATCGGCGTTACGTATGCGCTCCTCGACTTTGCTGAAAGCCGCACAATTGAATTCCCTGAACTCATTGTAATGGAAACTGGCGGCATGAAAGGCAAACGACGGGAAATGGTCAGGAAAGAACTGCATGAAATACTATGTGCGGGATTTGGAGTACCGGCTATTCATTCAGAATACGGCATGACAGAACTCCTGTCGCAGGCCTATTCCAAAGGTGCAGGCCTGTTTCATTGCCCACCATGGATGCAAATTCAAATCAGGGACACCAATGATCCCCTGGAATTAGTGGGAACAGATAAGGCCGGCGGCATCAATGTAATCGATCTTGCAAATGTTAATTCCTGTTCATTTATTGCAACGCAGGACCTGGGTAAATGCTATTCAGACGGCACTTTCGAGGTTTTGGGAAGATTCGACAATAGTGATATCAGGGGATGCAATCTTTTGGTTAGTAGTTAGTGATTAGTTGTTAGGGCTGTGCGATTAAAGGTATGAGATGAGAAAGCCTGAATAATGGACTAAAAGTACCGAATTCAGGCATTCGTAATTCATAATTGGTAATTCGTAATTCATAATTCGTATTTCATAACATGAACTAGATACTCATCCGATGACTCGAATTCACCGGATGAGTAAAACGTACAAATTATGCCCCCAAAGTCCAGCCCTCGCGATACTGGCGCTTAACAAACTGGTTAGCTTCATCAAAATTTGTAATTTTCATATTCGGACCGTCCCAGAGCAATTTTTTATACCTGCCCGGATAAGTGAAATTATTGCCCTCCGGTTTACGGATATCAAATCCGCGTATAGCTAAATTACCCATCAGTAAGGCTTCAGTTAATGGACCGGCAACTGCAAAATCAGAGCTTAATTCAATCTTTCCATAACCGGCAATAGCAGCGTCAACCCACTGGGTATAATGCCCTGCTTCCTGACCGGGAACTAAAGCCAGTGTGGAAGGAACATTAACTTCAGCAGTTCTCGAGGTAGGTAATAGCCGTGGATTCTTTCCATAAGTACTGCACATCATTTTACCTTTCGTACCAATGAACAGCACTCCGTTGCCGCCGTCACCAAACTGCTCATCCGATCCGAGTTCTTCCGGACGCTCCGGTTGTATACCGCCATCCATCCAATGCAGTTTTATTGGTGCATTAGCTTGCTTTCCCGAATTAAAGGTCATAATAACGTGGGATGAGGGAGGACAACTTTCAGGGAAGTAGCCTCGTTTAAATTCATCAACATAAACACTCCCCACACTGCATTCCACATCTGTAGGGTAGTTCAGTCCCAATACTTTGAAAGGTGCATCCACCAGGTGGCAACCCATATCTCCAAGAGCACCGGTACCATAATTCCACCAGCCGCGCCAGTTAAAAGGGACAAGTTTATTCACATAATCAGTATAGGGGGCCGTACCCAGCCATAAATTCCAATCGAGTTCATTTGGAATTTCCGCTTTTGTGGCAGGCCATGGAATGCCCTGAGGCCATACCGGCCTGTCCGTCCAGCAATATACCGTATGTACATCCCCGATGATCCCTGCATTATACCATTCCATGAGTTTTCTGGGACCATCGCCAGAAGCACCCTGATTACCCATTTGGGTAACTACCTTATACTTCTTTGCGGCTTCGGTTAATATACGTGCTTCATAAATATCGTGAGTTAAAGGTTTCTGAACGTAAACATGTTTACCCTGCTGCATAGCAGCAAGAGCTATAATAGCATGATTATGATCGGGAGTTGAAACCGATACGGCATCAAAGTGCTTCGATTCCTTATCGAACATTTCGCGCCAGTCTTTATAATATTTTGCTTTTGGGAACCTTTTTATTGAACCCGCAGCCCGCCTGTCGTCTACATCACAGAGATATGCGATATCCGCTTTACCACCACCTGCAAATCCCGTCAGGTCACTTGCTCCTTTTCCGCCCGCTCCTACACCCGCTACCAGTAGCCGGTCACTGGGAGCGAGGAAGCCTTTACCACCCAGCACATGGCGGGGGACGATCATGAAACCAGCCGCCGCTATTGCAGCGGTTTTGACAAAATCTCTTCTTGAATTGCTGACTGTCTGTTTTTCTTTCTTCATAAATACTTACTTATTAATAAATGTTTTTTTTAAGAGATTATGCGTTTGCCCATGCCTTGTCACCTTTTTTATACGGAACATTCCCATCGTACCTTCCCGGGGTTTCGATATAGCGCA
>CAYHRC010000259.1:0-4539 GCA_964358565.1 uncultured Sphingobacterium sp.
GGTCGACGGGCGTTATATCACTGAAACAAGTATTTATGAAGTCGAAATTGGTGCTCCTGTTTCTATTGATGGTTTAAAGGTCCATGTGATGTCATTGTTTGATAAGTATGATCTGGAAAAGCATGTTTTTCTTATCAATAAAGCCATAAAAGTTGAAGAAGGGGTATTTATTAAGGTAAAAGATTATGATAACGAATGATACAAAAATTAATCATACACGGAGGTTTTTTTAGCGAATCGCATTCAAATGAGGGTGTTAAAAAGGCTAAACAACAGGTTCTTTCTGATATTGCTGCCAAATCTCATGATTATTTAATGTCTCATACTGCCGTGGAAGCAGCTGTTTTTGCGGTTTCCCTGCTCGAAGATTGTGATCTGTTTAATGCAGGGCTCGGTTCGCAGATCCAGAGCGATGGAAAGATCAGGCTCAGTGCAAGTTTAATGGATGGCAGCGCCGAAAAATTTTCCGGTGTAATCAATATTCAGAACGTCAGAAACCCCATATACATAGCAAAGAAATTGATGGAATTTGATGACCGCGTTTTGAGCGGTCATGAAGCCCTGGAATTCGCAAGACAAAATGGTTTTGAATATTTTAATCCGGAGACGCAACAGCGACGGGAAGAATAAGTGAAAAAATTATATGCCTCTATGGGTATTGGCACTGTCGGATGTGTGGCAATGGATAAAGACGGAAATATTGCTGCTGCTACATCTACAGGTGGTAAAGGTTTTGAATTGCCGGGACGTGTTAGTGATTCTGCCACCGCAGCAGGGAATTTTGCTAACCGGTTTGCGGGGATTTCCTGTACAGGTGTTGGTGAAGATATAGTTAATGCAGGCCTGGCTGTTAAAATTGTTACCAGGGTGACTGATGGTTTAAGCCTGCAAGATGCTTCGCTGAAATCTTTCAAAGAATTGAAAGCAGCCAATGGCTTTGCAGGTATCATTGGTATATCAGCTAATGGTGACGTTTATCATTGTGATTCCCATCCCTATATGGTTTGGGCTGCATATGACAAGCAACTGTCAGTTTTTTCCTGAACTTGAATTGATACATAATTTTAAAATTCTTTGTACGTTTGAGATTTGGACTATAAATAGTATGTCCGTAGATTGAGACTATTATGCGATAATTGATCCTCACGCTTAAAAACAGATAATTTTAAATGAGAATAAAATCAATAATTTTTTCAATCTTTTGCCTGATCTTTCCTGGAACCGTTAGCACCGCAAATGCAATTGAAAATGTTGCCGGTGCCAGTTTATCCAATTATTGGAGCGTTGTCCGGATTAATTCGGTTTATGATACGCTTAGAGTGGATCTTAAAAAAGATTCCTCATCACTGGATGTCAAGGCTTTAAATGATTATCTCAATGCTTTGCAGTTTCGTGAACAATTGAAGGCCAGCGATAATCCCCCTTCTGTTTTTCCCACGTCTGCGGGGATTTATAATCATTCGCTTAACGCAGATTCTTTAGGCGCGTATGATCAGCTCTTATCACTTTACAGAAATTTAGGTGACCGGCGGGCTGAAGCCGGTGTCCTGAGCTCCTATGGCGTCCGCCATGCAGTAAAAGGTGATATGGACCAGGCCCTTAAAGCTTTCCAGGAAGCTTTGCAACTGAATAAAGAGTTAAATGACAGGCAAGCTATAGTAAGAAACTATTTCAGTCTTGCCAGGGTTTATAAATACAAAGGTAATTTTGAAGAAGCTGTTAAGTATAATGAGTACATCGTTGAAATGTCATTACTTAGCCGTAATAATTCAAACCTGGCAGAAGCCTATATGAATCTGGCTAATTTATGGTCAGAAGAAAAAAAATACAAAGAGGCTGAGCAGTTGATCATGAAAAAGGCTTTGCCATTGTACTATTACAAAATGCAGGATAAGATAGGAACAATGAAATGTTATGATCAGCTGGCAGAAATATATGATCATCAAAAAAGATACTCTGAAGCGAAATGGTTCAACATACAATCGAATATGGTTGCCAGAAAAATCAACAATCCCGCGGGAATTGTAAACTCTCTGATAAACCTTGCTCATGTCAAAATGACAATAGGCGACTATCAGCTTGCCCTGAGGGATTTTGGGGAAGCTGAACAATTATCTGTATCGAACAAATACAGTCATAGATTGGTTGAAATTAAGAATGGTCTCGCGAAGGTTTATGCTGTGCTTGGAAACAAAAGTGCTTCTAATTCCGCCTTATTAGAGTTTACAGCACTAAAAAATGCATTGCTAAGTACTGCTTTCTAGTTATTCGGATCATTTTATGCCTGCTTTAAGATCAGACTTTATTAATAATATTTCACAAATATGTTACGTGGCTTAAATGTCATTTCAATAAAGCCATGTCCTATATTTAAAATCTGGTATCAAATTGGTACTACTAACACAAATACTATATAAAACGTGGTATCCAATGGGATGCCTTTTATCTAAAATGGATCTAAAATCATTCAAAGAAATGTTAAAAAAAATATCTCTGGCGGTATTAATTTTTGCAGCATTGGCTTGCAAAGCCGATCCGCGGGTTTCAACCATAGTTAGCAAAAATGACCTGTCGCCTGATATGCAGCAGTCAGTTGAAGCTAAGTCCCTGGTTGAGTTAATCGAAAATTTTCATTATACAAAAGTTGTTGTAGACGACACTTTTTCTTCTTTAGTATTCGATGAATATTTAAAGGCTTTAGATGGAGGAAAAAATTATTTTCTGCAAAGCGATATCACTGATTTTGAAAAATACCGTCTTACGATGGATGATGATGTGCGTGAAGGGGATCTGAGTGTGCCTTTCTACATGTTCAATGTTTATCAAAAGCGATATAATGACCGTGTGAAATATGCATTGGATCAGATTGGTCAAAAGTTCGATTTTACAAATAATGAAACATATACTTATGACCGGGAAAAGATGCCATGGCTGAAATCCGATGCAGAATCTAATGATCTCTGGGCAAAGCGTATTAAGTATGAACTGTTAAATCTTAAAATTACAGGAACTGAAGAATCGAAAATCAGAGAAACTTTGAAAAAGAGGTATGAGAATCTCATATCACAGTCTACAAAATTCAATAATCAGGATGTGTTTCAAATCTTCATGAATTCTTTTACAGGTTCAGTTGATCCGCATACCAGCTATTTTGTACCTACTAAAGCACAGGAGTTCAATGAAGAACTTGCCCGTACCTTTGAAGGTATAGGTGCACGTCTTCAGCTTGAAAATGAAGTGGTAAAGGTTGTTGAAATTATTGCTGGCGGACCTGCTTTTAAGGCTAAGACATTAGGGGTGAACGATCGTATCATCGCAGTAGCTCAGGGAAAGGATGGGGAGTTTGAAGATGTCATTGGCTGGAGGATAGATGTTACCGTAACGAAAATAAAAGGACCGAAAGGAACTATTGTACGCCTGAAAGTTATTCCGGCAGGACAGGAACTTTCTTCTACACCGAAAATTGTAGAACTGGTCCGTGATAAGGTCGTATTGGAAGATCAGTCAGCGAAAAGAACGATAAAGACCATTACCTCAGGTGGTAAATCTTATAAAATCGGGATCATTCAGCTTCCAGCCTTTTATGCCGATTTTAAAGCAATGCAGGCCGGCGACAAGAATTATAAGAGTACAACCAGGGATGTTAAGCTTTTGCTTGATACCTTAAAAAGGGAGAATGTAGATGCGGTTGTTCTTGACTTGAGAAGCAACGGAGGTGGTTCTCTTCCGGAAGCTATCAGTCTGACAGGCTTATTCATTAAATCGGGTCCGGTGGTACAGGTGCGCGACAGAAGAAATAAGGTAGAGATAGATGAAGACGAAGATCCTTCTGTAGCATGGACAGGTCCGCTGGGCGTTTTGATAGATCGTTTCAGTGCCTCAGCATCAGAAATTTTTGCCGGAGCAATACAGGATTATGGACGCGGAATTATAATCGGTAACCAATCATACGGTAAAGGTACAGTGCAACAGGGTATTGATATGTCAAGAGTTATCAGTCCGGCAGATAAGCTGATGCTTAAGGCTTCACAAACGGCAGCAAAGCAGGGCAGCACATCAATAAGAAGTAATGTTCCAAAGCAGGACGGCACATCCACCAGAACTAATGTTCCTCAATTCGGACAAATTAACCTGACCATGGCTAAGTTTTACCGGATTAATGGAAGCAGTACACAACACAAAGGGGTGATACCTGACGTGGAGTTCCCGACGGTTTTTCCTAAGGATAAATACGGCGAAAGTTCTGAGCCAAGGGCGCTTCCATGGGATACTATTTCGCCAAGTAAGTATTCAATTGTTGCAAATCTTTCAAGCGTTACACCACGTCTGATAACACTTCATAATGAGCGTATGAAAACCTCACAGGAATTCAAGAACCTGAGTGAAGATATCGCTGAATTCGCAAAGCGTGAAGCTGAAACTTCAATAACCTTGAATGAAGTAGCTTTGAAAAAAGAACGTGATGAACAGGAAGCAAAATCTCTTGCCCGGGAAAATCAGCGCCGTACAGCTAAAGGCCTGCAGCCTTTAAAGAAAGGA
>CAYHRC010000260.1:0-4526 GCA_964358565.1 uncultured Sphingobacterium sp.
ATGCAATATTGATGGCATTTTCAAATTCTTCTGCTCTTTCAACTTTCGACATGCCTATACTGGAACCTCCATTATTGGGTTTTACAAAGCAGGGAAGTCCTGTAACTGCAAGTATTCCTTTTACATCAATCTTATCGCCTTTACGAATAAAACAGGATTTTGCTGTCACTGCCCCGTACTCCTTAGCCAGTAACTGACAATAATGTTTATTAAAAGTAAGGGAAGAAGAAGTAACTCCCGAAAAAGTATAAGGGATACCAAGCATATCGAAATATCCCTGCATTTTGCCATCCTCTCCGGGTGTACCGTGAATAGCAAGAAAAACACAATCGAAAGTAATTTTGTTCCCCCGGAGCTGAAGGCTGAAGTCGTTTTTATTGATTTCAGATTCCTTTCCGTCATCAATATAACGCCAATCACTCCCTTTAACAACAATAGTAAAGACATTGAATTTAGCTGAATCTATATTTTCCCTGATGATTTTCGCGCTCTGCAGAGAAATTACTGATTCTCCGGAATCACCACCGGTAACTAATGCTATGTTTTTTTTCATTATGATAAGCTTTAGAAGGGTAAAATTAAATAAACGATTTTTTTAATCAATCATTGCCTCTTAATATTAATAACAATCCGCAGTTAACAATTCTCCCGTCTGACCCGTTTTCGTTTTTATTTTTTTATCTTTGTCAGCTACAATATTTTCAATGTTTTATTGTTTTTAGGATACAATTAATCTTTCGGATTTTTAATGAGTATTGGTAAATTTTTAAAAAGCAGAGTATTTTTTCTTCACCTTGGATTAGCAATAGTCGTTACTGTATTTGTATTATGGCTGGCAACCATGCTTCTGGGGATGATTACCCATCACGGCCAGGAGATTACAGTTCCCGACCTTACCGGACTCAGGATCGAAGAGCTCGACGACTACCTTTCGGAACGTAGCCTCGAATACGAAATTGTAGATTCTATTTACGATTCAAAAAGCAAGAAAGGAACGGTATCCAGCCAGGATCCTTACCCTAATGCAAAAGTTAAAAGCGGACGAAAAATTTACCTTACCGTTGTGGCAAAGCTTCCCGAACGCACTGTAGTTCCTGACCTTAAAGACCTTACTTTGCGGCAAACCATATCGGTATTGGAAACTTACGGGCTTAAAGTCGGTAAGCTGGAATATGTTCCGGATATTGCTCATAACGCCGTTCTCAAACAAAAATATAAGGGACAGATCATAGCAGCCGGCACCAATATAGAAAAAGGTGTATCCATTGACCTTGTGCTTGGCAAAGGCGAGAATAATGAAAAAGCTTCTATCCCTTTTCTCATAGGGAAAACGAGGGATGAAGCCATTAAACTGATCAATGAATATTCGCTTAACGTAGGTGAAGAAATTTTTGAAGGAGGTTCCGATACTTCCAATGCCAGGGTTTATAAGCAGAGTCCATCTTATTCTTCAAAATCATCTACCGCTTTGGGAAGTGATGTGAGGCTTTGGTATAAAAGTGATAAAAAATTTGACTTCAAATTGTTCCTGAAAAAATATAAAAATGATACCATCTCTGAATAGGTCTGTCCTTTTATTAATCTGTTTATTTTTTTGTTTTGCTTATGGTTTGTATAGCCAGGAAGTGATTACAGGATTATACACCAATACTTCCATTCAAAATACAACAAAACAATTGGTTTCTAAAAGCTCAAAAAGTCAAATGCTGACCTTGCCATTTATTGATGATTTTTCGGGGAAAGGTATTTTTCCTGAAGACTCACTTTGGGCAAACAAAAATGTTTTTATTAATTCTTCTTATCCTTATTTGCCTGTTACTATTGGTGTGGCCACTTTTGATGCCCTGAATGATACCGGAGCGCTTTACCCTGATGCCAGTTCTTATGGCTTTATTGCGGATTCGCTTACCTCCAAACCCTTCCGCCTTGATTCGGTATTTGGTGCCAATCCCGGGCCTTTGACCATAGGCGATTCAATATACTTCAGTTTTTATTACCAGCCCCAGGGAGTAGGAAATGCACCTGAGGCAGAAGATTCACTTGTTCTGGAATTTTATTCGCCATTAAGCGGGGAGTGGAAACATATATGGGCTTCTCCCGGCTTTACCCTTGCCCAATTTCATTCTCAGTATAATGTTTGGTTCAGGCAGGTAATGATTCCAATAACCGACAGTGCAAACTATTTTCATGAGGGTTTCAGGTTTCGTTTTTACAATTATGTTACCCTTGCCAATAACAGTCAGCCCAGTTGGGCAGGCAATGTTGATCTGTGGAACATTGATTATGTGTATCTGGATAAAGACCGCAACATTGCTGACAGCGTTTATAAGGACATCGCTTTTGTAGAACCTGCCACATCCTTGTTAAAAAATTATTATGCCATGCCCTGGGAACAGTTCCTCGCAAATCCTTCTGCCGAAATGAAAGACAGTTTAAATATCACTATTTCAAACCTGTATTCTGACACTCTTAACTCCAGTTATCACTATAATATTTACGATGACTCTGGAAGTTCAATTCATTTTTATAACGGTGGCAGTTATAACATTTTACCATATTACCCAAATGGATACCAAACATACAACCCTCATGCCCAACCTCCTGTTAGCTTTTCTTTTCCTTCTACTGCAGAAGACAGTGCTTATTTTCGCATTGAACATGCCATCAAAGAAGGTATTTTGGGCGACAGCCGCAGATCCAATGATACCATAAACTACGAACAAAAATTCTATAATTATTATGCTTATGATGATGGTGTTCCCGAAGCCGGATATGGCCTTACTCCGGCTAATTCGCTTCTCGGCTACCGGTTTAACCTGAACATAGCCGATACTTTACGGGCTGTAAAAATGTTTTTTAACCGGACACTTAACAATGCCAGCCAGCAGTATTTTTATCTTACCATCTGGGATAATGCATCGGGCAAACCCAATAACATTATATATCAGAAATCAGACTGCAAGCCGTACTATGAAGATAGTCTGAATAAATTTTATAACTATTTTATTGATGATACAACTCTGGTTTTGAACGGCACTTTTTACATTGGCTGGAAACAAACCACGGCTGATAACCTGAACCTGGGCTTTGACCGCAGCGTTGACAGACATGATGATATTTTTTACAATACCGGTAACGGATGGTACAACTCAAGCTATGCAGGTGCTTTAATGATCAGGCCGGTATTTGGAAAGGAATTGCCTGTTGTTGCAGGAATAGATGAAAGCAATTATTCAAATACGGATATTGAAGTTTATCCGAATCCCTGTTCTCAAAGCAGAATATCCTTAGTTCTTCCTGATAAAGCAGGCAGGAGCAATTCTGGCACTATACAGATATTTGACGTCAATGGGAAATTGCTTTATCATACTTTTTATGCAGAACAAATAGATGTAAGCATGTTGTCCAATGGTGTTTTTATCCTGGCTTACAAGCCTTCTGGTGCTGAACAGGCATATTATACCAGAATAATCATTATTAAATAATTATTCATGAAGCCCGATGACTTTGAAATGCACGATGAGGAGCAGGAACTTTATGAACATCACCGCCTTATGGTTGACAAAGGACAGGCGCTTCTCAGAATAGACAAATTCCTGCTTAACCGCCTCGAAAGTATTTCGCGAAGTAAGCTTCAGAATGCGGCACATGCCGGCAACATCCTGGTAAATGAAAAATCCGTAAAGCCAAATTATAAAGTAAAACCGGGCGACATAATTTCAATTGTGCTGGCACAACCGCCAAGAGAACTCGAGCTAATCCCACAGGACATACCGGTAAATATTGTTTACGAAGATGACGACATCATTGTAATCAACAAAGAACCCTGCATGGTTGTGCATCCCGGTTATGGCAATTATACAGGAACCTTGGTCAATGCCCTGTTATATCATTTTAAAGATAAATCCCCGCGGCCATATCTTGTACACCGTATAGATAAAAATACTTCGGGAATTATTCTTGTAGCAAAAAATGAAATTGCGCAGGAAAAACTGGCCAGGCAATTCTTTGATCACTCCATATCAAGAAAGTACGAAGCTCTTGTCTGGGGGGATTTCCCTGAGGAAGAAGGTACTATAACCGGAAATATCGGAAGAAATCCAAAAGACAGAAAAATGATGACAGTTTTCCCGGATGGCGAAAGAGGAAGGGCGGCCGTAACCCACTTTAAAGTGCTTGAGCGCTTTGGATACATTTCTCTCATCCAGTGCCAGCTTGAAACAGGGCGCACGCACCAGATCCGCACCCATCTTAAATATGCAGGACATCCGCTATTTAATGATGAAGTATATGGAGGCAATAGCATTCTGAAAGGAACAACCTTTTCAAAATATAAACAATTTATTGACAACTGCTTTAAAATCCTGCCGCGGCAGGCGCTGCATGCCAAATCACTCGGATTTATTCATCCGGGCACCGGCAAAAATGTTTTTTTCGATTCTGAACTTCCAGAGGATATGCTGGCTGTGATTGAAAAGTGGAGAAGCTACACCATGGTTAAATCCTAAATCCGAATATCTAAACTA
>CAYHRC010000261.1:0-4514 GCA_964358565.1 uncultured Sphingobacterium sp.
AATGCTATAGGATCCGGCGTAGTATGAGTTGCAGGGATCACCAGATCTGAGATCTGATTCTGAACAGTAGAAAGCAATCCTGTTTTATATCCCAGATCCTTAAATAATTGAAAAAGAAGAGTTGCTACCGTGGTTTTTCCATTCGTACCAGTTACACCTACCAGTTTAAGTTTTGATGAAGGATGCTCAAAATAATTGGCAGCAATAATTCCCAGAGCCTTTGCTGAATTTTCAACTTCAAAATAATTTACATTCTCATGAAGTCTTGATGGTAATGTCTGGCAAACAATGGCTGTTGCACCCTGAGCAATGACCTGTTCGATGAACTGGTGCCCGTCAGAAACAGTGCCCTGAACAGCCACAAATAATACACCGGGCTCAGCCTTTCTTGAGTCAAAACATATGCCTGAAACTTCCAGGTCAGTTGAGCCTGATACCTGTTTCAGCGATACCCCATACAATATGTCCCTTAGCTTGTTCATCATTCAAGTTCTAAAACTATCGGAAATCCTCTTCCAACGGGGGTTCCGGCTTCAATGGATTGCCTGACCACTCTTCCGCTTCCCTTTACAAGGGCCTTCAGGCTCGAATTGCCTAAAACATATAACGCATCTTTAAGTCCCATGCCGTTCACATCAGGAACCACACCTTCAATGATCTTTACTTCATGGTTTGCGATTCCCTGATTGGTATCAACTGCTACATAATCAGCATTCGCTGCAAATAAAGCTTTAATGCCGAATGCCTTATACACTCTCTGCGTAGCCTTCTTTTCTCCTGTTTTGGCAGAAGGCATTTTGAGGTTTCCGGCAAGTTTCTGTTCTTTAACCGTATCATACATGTTCACATCACTCGCATAAACGCGATCGGCAACCTCACGGAACACCGGTCCGGCAACGGATGCTGCATAATAGGTACCCTTCCGGGGATTGTTGACCACAACGATCATAGCATATTTAGGATTGTCGGCAGGAAAATAACCACAGAATGAGGCCTGATATTGCTTATCCACCTGGTAGCCTTTATTAGCATCGGCAACTTGTGCTGTACCTGTTTTTCCCGCAATTTTATAAAGAGGAGATGCCAGACTTTTTCCGGTACCCAATGTCACTACGCCTTCAAGAAGCGCCTTCATCTTACCTAGCGTTTCATCCGAACAGATCTTTTCATTGATCACACGGGCGTGAAATTGTTCAACTGTATTTCCGAGGCGGCGAATCTCCCGGACGAAGATCGGAGCGATATATTTCCCGTCGTTTGCAACCGCATTATAGAATGCAAGCATTTGCAGTGGCGTAATCTGCATTTCATAGCCATAGGCCATTTGAGGCAGAGTTTGCTTTTTATTCCAGCTTCTGTTTTCCGGATTTTTGATGACCGGCTGTCCTTCCCCGGGAATCTGAAGCACAAGTTTTTTATTCAGGCCCCATTCGTAGAGGTGCTCTGAGAATTTCTCCTGCTCATTCTGATAAGCTGTATTGATCAATTTTGCAACGGCGACATTTGATGATTCCTCAAAAGCCTTTTTAACAGTAACTGTACCAATACCACCATGCGAATCCCTGATCGTATGTCCCGGGATCTGGTAAGTTCCGTCGCCGGTAGCAACCATCGAACCGGTATCTACCTTTTTATCTTCGAAAAGGGCCATGTAAGAGGCCAGTTTAAATGTCGAGCCGGGATCCTGACTTGCGGCAATGGCATAATTGAACTTTTCTTTATAATCTCCGTTCTCTGTTTTGGTAAAATTCGCAACCGCCCTTATTTCACCTGTCGCCACTTCCATTAATATTACACAACCGTGATCGGCATCGCTGGCGATCAATTGCTTCTTCAATGCGCGCTGAGCAACATCCTGCATATTAATATCTATGGTAGAAATAATATCAGCACCTTCTTTCGGGGCTATCTCAATATCCTGGTTAACAGGCATCCACACACCTCCGGCGATACGCTGCATCAAGCGCTTTCCACTTTCTCCATCAATATAACTTCCATAGGCCCCTTCAAGACCGACGGGCTGCACATTCTTATTTTTATAACCAATGGTACGGGCGGCCAATGACTGGAAAGGCATAATGCGTTTATTCTGCTGAACAGAGATTAAGCCCCCCTGGTAACGACCCATATTGAAAATCGGGAACTTACGTATGATCTTTAACTCCTGATGAGTTACATTACGTTTCAAAAGTACATAACGCGCCTTGTCAGCCCTTGCCTCACGCAGCATTCGTGAATATTGTTTCCTTGATTTATCATCAAAAAAGGAAGACAATTTGCTCGCAAGCGAGTCGACTTTTTCATAGAAAACAGCATCCTTTTCAATCCCGCCGGCAATCATATCCATTCGCAACTCGTATTCAGGGACAGAGGTAGCAAGCAAACTGCCGTCTACCGAATAAATATTGCCACGTGCAGCTTCAACATTGACGAAACGGGTGGATAAGCTATCCGCCATAGCACGCCATTTACTTCCTTCGGAATACTGAACATGGAATAATTTGAACAAAACCGCGAACGCCAAAAGCACAATCAGCCCGAAAGCTATGTACACGCGTAATAATATGTCGGTCCTGATGTTCAATTTTTTGTTGGTTGTTAGTTGTTCGTAATTCCGTAATTCGTAATTCGTAATTAATCTTCTACTGTTATAACAATTTTTTTAGGAGGTTCGACCGGTTCTTTTAAACCAAGTGTATCAACCATGCCTGCAACTTCAGTCTGCGTGCTTTTGAGCATCAGATCTGCTTTCAGGGTCTTAAAATCCCAGCTTAACTCCTTCACCTCTTTACTTAACTTATCAATATCCCGAATATTATTTTCGGCGAAATGACGATTGCCGATATAGATCATTCCAAGAAAAGCAAGGAATATGATAAAAGGCAGCATATCCGTTGCTGCCTGCTTAGAGATGACCCCTTCAGTAAACATCAGCGTAAAGAAGTTTCGGGGAAGATCAGCCTTTTCCTTTATTTCCGGCTGAACTTCCCGCTCAACTTCATCCTCAGTTGTGTCGTTTTTAAATTGGTTAGTCATATGTTTATCAAGCTTTTCAGGGCTTAACTCTTACTGCAATTCTAAGCTTGGCACTGCGCGCCCTGTTATTTAGCTTTATCTCCTCTTCAGAAGCAACAATCGCTTTGCGGGTTATGCTTTCAAAAGGTTTCAGCTGGTTGCCAAAAAAATCCTTTTCAACCTCTCCATGAAACTTTCCCTTGCTTATAAAATTTTTTACCAGACGATCTTCGAGAGAATGGTATGACATGACGACCAAACGGCCCTGTGGCTTAAGAACATCTACCGTCTGCTCAAGAAACTCTTTTAATGCTTCCAGCTCCTGATTGACCTCAATTCTCAATGCCTGGAATACCTGCGCCAGATATTTATTCTCCTTGCCTTTGGGAATAAGTTTTGAAATTGCCTGTTTAAGGTCCTCAACAGTTTCCACTGGCTTGTTCAGACGCACTGTCACCAGGGTATGAGCCAGGGTTTTGGCATTTTTTATTTCACCATAAATGCCAAAAATGCGATGCAGTTGTTCCTCGCTGTAATTATTTACCACATCCTTAGCTGTCAGGGTGCCAGCCTGATCCATTCGCATATCCAGTTCGGCATCATAACGAATAGAGAACCCGCGTTCTGGCTGATCAAATTGGTGCGATGATACACCGAGATCAGCCAGAATACCATCAGCAGAAATGGCACCCTGCAAACGGCAATTGTTTTTCAAATAGCGGAAGTTCTGATCAATAAAGGTTAATCGATCATCTTTGGGTAAATTCTTCTGTGCGTCAGCATCCTGGTCAAAAGCTAACAATCGGCCTTTCGGCCCGAGGTGTTTTAATATTTCACGGGAATGCCCGCCACCTCCAAAGGTGACATCGACATAAACTCCGTCTGGTTTTATATTTAATCCTTCAATACATTCCTTAAGCATAACCGGCTTATGATAATCACTCATGAGCCCCCCTTCCGGAATTTCCCATTACTTCCTCAGCAAGATTTGCAAAGTTTTCAGGCTCATTATCCATCTGCAAATCGTAAGCCTCCCGGGCCCATACCTCGATTTTATTCAGCTGGCAGGATAAGACAACTTCGCCACTAATGCCGGCATATTCCATTAATGCTTTAGGAAAGAGAATGCGGTTAGCCGAATCTAATGTCAGATCTGTGGCTCCACGGGTGAAATAGCGAATGAAATCCCTGCTCTTCTTTTCGTAAGGATTGAGCTTACTCAGATCATCGGTGATCAGGTCCCACTCCTTTTTAGTATAAATAACGAGATGCTTTTCGAAGCCACGATTGATCACAAGTCCTTCACGCTCAGCTTCGGGAAGCTGCTTCTTCAGATTGGATGGTATCATCATCCTCCCCTTAGCATCAAGTTTACAATCAAATTCTCCTAAAAAATGGGACATTATATCTTTTTACTCTATTATTCAAGAGTAAAAGTAAATAACTTACCACTTTTTACCACTATCTCCCACAAAAAAAGTTTTCCACAGTTTTAAGGG
>CAYHRC010000262.1:0-4510 GCA_964358565.1 uncultured Sphingobacterium sp.
ATCGCTCCTGTACTTCCGCCAAAACAGCTGACATTAATTTGGGTACTGCTTAAAGTAATATTTGAGCGAATGACCAGTACCTCATCAGTACAACCTCCATAATCTGATCTTAAAATAAAATGATAAGTGCCATCCGCAATCATTCCGCTGATTGAGCCAGTACTCAGATCAATACTGGCATCGGCAGGATTGCCGACAACTTTTTCCCATTTATAACCTGTCCCGGCATCGGCTAATTTATACGTCGCCATGGGAGAACAGATGTAAGCATCAGTTCCGGCATTCGCAACCTGATCATGTGTAACATTGATGGTATCAGAGCACCCACTGGAATTGATAAGCTGAAATTTATAAATTCCATTTGAAGTCATTCCTGATATATTGCCGGAAAGATCTATACTTGCTACAGCCGGGTTCCCGCTTAATGCGGACCAGGTTTCTCCTGGTCCTGCAGCAATTACTTTCGCAGTAGTAGCACTGTTACATCCTACAATATCAGCACCCGCAACGGGCTTATCAAAAGCTGATACTGTAATGATCTTATCTGCAGAAATATTACAGGTCGTGCCCGTCAGGTTTGCAGCTTCAGTTGCTACCTTCAACCTGTAACGGTACCCATTCATGCTGGGATCTATGGGTATATCTCCATAAAGAGCGGTATATTTGTAGGTCCCCAAAACCGTATCATATACAGGACTTCCTGTTTTGGCCAAACCGAGGTCTGACCAGGTAGTACCCCCATCAGTGCTGTTTTGAAATATATAGGACGAATAAGTATTGATTGAAGCCTTTACCTCAGCTTTTAAAGGTAAAACCCCATAAGAGCAGAATTTTGGAGTAAGTGATATATCGGGATATGAGATATCCGGTCCGCATATAGCCAAGGAAATATCATCCAGTCCAAGGTCATTTCCCCCTGATACAAATGTGGCATTGTCAATTCGCACTTTAACTGAAGTATTAGATCCTGAATACCACAATCCTCCAACTTTAACCCATTGAGGTTCAAAGTTTGTAGATGCATCTGAGTATTTAATTGCTCCGGATGTAGATACTAACTGATTATTAATATAAAAACTAATATTCGGTTCAGTTCCAGGCACGGCTGCACCATGATCTCCCGGCAGAACATTGATCACATAAGCAGAAAATTCATAAAGCGTATTGGGACATACAGTTACCCCTAGATTTTTATAAAATGTTCCTGTACTTGGAGACCCATTAACGATCATGGCATAACCGCCATCCCCTGTATGATCTGATGCTACCCAGTCTGTTTTAATACAATTCCGGGTAGTCATATTTCCCAGTGTCTTCAAAAAAGAATAAGTTCCTTCCGGACCTAATCCTCCCAATGTAGAAGCATAATTATAAGTTGTTATACTAGGTTTTTTATCTCCAAGATTAAGCAATGGTGCAGCAACAGTTGATCCATCATTGATACAGCTGACAGTTGAATTTGCTGAAATGAAAGGTGCACTGAAAGTCCCCTCATCTGCCAGGATATTACCGCCTAAACCACCACCCGTACAAATCAACAGTTTACCATCATTTGTGACCGGGATGCTGAAGATTGCTGCTGAAGCATCACTCAAACCGTCATTATCGGTTGTGGTAAAAGTAAATGTTGCTGTTCCTGTGAAAGTATTTATAACATCAAATTGTAATTGCTGCTCCTGCGGCGGTGTGATCACCTGGTTAATCGTTACAGCAATATTACCCAGGTATAATGTTCCGGCGGAAGCAGAAGGAAGTGAAAGAATTTTAAAAGAAGAGATTGTTCCGTCAGCATCTCTTCCGATTAACGGCAAAATCGAAGTACGTCCTGAAATATTCTGAATAAGGAAATTTTTAACATCAATTGCTTCCGGAGGACTGGCTATTGCTTTAGAAGAAAACTTTACCGGAAAAAAATCTGCAAAAGCCGGGAGGCAACAAAAACAACAATATAAAATTAAATAAGTGAGGGGCTTTGAGAGCTTCCTGAAAATTCGCATTCGTTGTTTTTAACTGTCAATATTCTTGTACGAATACTTCAGAAAAAAGGTTGTATCGAATTTCTCTAAAATTGATAATTTTAAGTAATTAAATAATTTATTATGATCAGGTGTTTTGCATCTCTTTTATTCCTTCCTCGCATATTATAGCTGTACTTTTTATCAAAGTCTAAAAAGAAGATACCATCCTCCTCATATAAAGCTCTGATGAAAGGTGTTTCTTTTATAACCATCATCCATTTGGCTTTTACCTTTTTTAAAATACCCGCGAGTCTCGCCTGGTCATCCCGCGTAAATGAATTCTGATCATATTCACTAAACTCGCTGTCATATGGCGGGTCAAGAAATATAAAATCATCTTCTTTTAACTGAATTGAATGAAGAAAATTTTCAAAATCAAGATTTTGAATACAGCTTTTTTCAAACAGAGCCTTTACCTCCGGACTAAATAACGATCGGATTTTAGATCTGAAATTCTTACGGTTATATGCGATCCCTCCATAAGGAATATTATATTCTCCCTTAGAATTAAACCGAAACATTGATCCATAACAAAACTCACGGACAAAGTACCAGTTAGCAATTGCCTTTGACGGATGCAGACTAATGTTGCCACTGTTCACATCATTCATCATCCTTCTTAAATACAAGTATATTCCACTTTTCAAACCTGTTTCAAAATGATTCAGCAGTTCCTTCTGATTAAAAATCCTTTTCTCTTTTTGTGATATGGATTGAATACGATTGAATTTGTCGGCCAATGAAAAGCACAAACTCTTTATGAATTTGTCGCGATCCAGAATAAAATCTTCGTCAAATAATGGTTTGTAATCCGAATACTTCAATTGATCAAAAAGATTTTCGAGTCTTAAATTCAAATGAAGCGGATCCATGCTTTGAGACAAAAATTCGTTAAACAGGTTGGCTTCCTTATAAATAAGGTGCTTATTTAATTTCCCCGCCTGGTCCCAGGCATCCGCATAAAGATTAGATTGAACTTTAAACTCTCTATCATTCAATGACTTATAGAAATTAACCAGGTCTTTACTTTTATCGTTTAAACAGGAGACCTTATTTGTTTTCAGCGCAAAGAACACACCCCCACCTCCAAAAAACGGTTCGATATACCGTTCAAAAGCGGGTATCATACTGCTGAACTCTCTGAATTCCGAATATTTGCCACCTGTCCATTTTATTATGGGCCGGATCTTCCATTACACGCCCGGTAACTATCACGAATAGATTTCGTAGGCTTATTCAAGATCATTTATTCGCTTTTAAAGTTTTTATGTAGAGATCTTCAACCTT
This sequence comes from uncultured Sphingobacterium sp., assembly GCA_964358565.1. Classification (GTDB taxonomy): domain Bacteria; phylum Bacteroidota; class Bacteroidia; order Sphingobacteriales; family Sphingobacteriaceae; genus Daejeonella. Next base: position 3,306 of record CAYHRC010000262.1, read on the forward strand.
TTTACGGGCCCAGGGAGTTTTTCTTAAAAATTTTAAACTCGACTGAACATCAGGATTATCATTAAAACAATTTATGCGGATCATTGATCCCAATTGTTCCCAGCCATAAACTTCAACAAGATGGACTATGATCATTTCAAGGGTTTTACCATGCAAAGGATTATTTTGCTGTTCAATATTCATGTGATTTTTTAAAGATCCTGAAAAACAAATGTATAATTTAATACAAACATGTTTGGATGGTAAAATTAAGCTGCTAAACTCCTAATTATAAATTTTGTAAATTTGCATTCTGCTGCCAATGTTTCCCGGCTTCAAATCCTGTATATGAAATTTAAATTAGGTGAATTTGTCCGTTTTGTTGAGGAACGGAGAGAAGGTTATATAACCCGGATCATTGATGATAATACTATCGCCGTGACAGATGATGATGGCTTTGAGATCCCGGTGCTTGCAAGTGAGGTAACAAGGGTACATGGTAAAAGCTCGGTAAGCGATGCTGATTCAGCTAGTTCAATGCCAGCTGCAACTGAAACTCAGTTTGAATCCAGCGGCATCTTTCTCGCTCTGGCGGATGATAAGCGCATTGGTTCGGTAGTTCATTTCCATATAATTAATTTGAGTTCTTATCAGTTGCTTCTCACTCTAAATACTGAAAAACAACAGAAACACAAAGGCGAATTTGCCGGTATAATCCAGCCACGATCATCCGTTCAGATCTATTCAGCTTCTCTCAATGAGCTTGATCTCTGGCCGGTATTTCATTTCCAGATTCTTTTATATCATCCAGGTAATGAGGATCTTAAAAAACCGCTGCAAATTTCAGAGAAATTTAAAGCAAAAGACTTTTCAGGGACTAAAAAGCAGGCTGCCCTGATCAATCAGCCCGCCTGGCTAATACAGCTGGATGCGGCCGAACCGGTCATCGATGCGCAAAAATTAAAGGAAAGCTTTCATAAACCTGCTGCAGAAAAGTTGGATATTGCAAATCCTGGGAAAGAGGTTGACCTTCATATTGAAAAACTCCGCGATGATCATCAGTTCCTTAACAGCAGTGAAATTCTTCAAATTCAGCTGGCGCACTTCCGCAAACCTGTCAAGACCGATGAAGAATGACCGGGTTTACCTGACTACTGATGAACAACCTGGCTTCTTCAAACAATACCTGCTGTATCTGACAGTCATCTGCTTCATCTTACTATTCC
>CAYHRC010000263.1:0-4488 GCA_964358565.1 uncultured Sphingobacterium sp.
GAAACCCTCGTACTGCCTAAAACCAGCTTACTCATTTCGCCCATGGCGAGTTTCAAAGTGAATGCAGGTACATGAACAAACCACACGGATCTGTTCATTGCCTTCGCAATTGCGTGTGTCATAACCTCATTGGAAACCGGATTGGGGGCCGCCATGTTATACGCTCCTCTCATGTCCTCGTTCTCCAATGCAAAAATATACATGTTCACCACATCCTTAATATGTATCCACGAGATCCATTGATTTCCTGAACCAAATATTGTTCCCAGACCCATTTTCAATGGTTTGCTCATTTGAACTAAGGCCCCCTTTTTAAAATCAAGGATTAAGCCGCTGCGAAGTTTTACAATGCGAAATCCCATTTCATTCCCTTCATCTACGGCCTGTTCCCATTGTATACAGGTTTCTGCCAAAAAATCTTTGGCAGGCAGGCTATCTTCAACTAATATCTCATCACCGCGATTACCATAGTACCCAATGGCTGAGGCTGAAATTACATGGCTAACCTGGTTTTTTGTTTTTCTTAGCAGTTCATAGATCATCCTGATGGATTCAGTACGGCTCTCCCTGATCTGTTGCTTTCTCTCATCCGTCCATCGTTTGGAGCTGATACCTTCACCGGCAAGATGGATGATCGCATCTACACCAATGATACATTCCTTATCGATCTGACGTTTATATACATCGTATTTAAATGTTTTGACCCCGGCTCTTGCAAATTTCGGTTCTCTGCGTATCAGCAGATTGATTTTGTAACCCCTGCTAATCAGCATTTCCACTAATTTATTTCCAACAAGGCCCGTGCCTCCTGTTAAGAGTATAGTTTTAATCATATAGCTTATTCATTTATTGTACTTTTGCCATGCAAAGGGAAACAGGTCAATAATTAAACCATATTTTCCGCCAAACAGAATTTTGATGATTTATAAAAAACATATATTTATTTGTACCAATCAAAGGCCGCCGGGCGCAAGGCCTTGTTGCGGTGAAGAACATGGTGCAGCTTTAACTTCTGAATTTAAAAAGCTGATTAAAAATAAAGGCCTGGATGTTGAGATGAGGGCACAGAGAACAGGATGTTTTGATCTCTGCGAACAGGGACCTAATGTGGTCGTATATCCGGAAGGTGTATTTTATGGAAGAGTTCAATTAAATGATGTAGAAGAGATCGTTAGAGAACATCTTGAAAATGACCGCATTGTGGAAAGGCTGCTTATAAAGCAAAAGACATTATAAAACATCTTTTATAATTAGCGCACAATTAGATCTTATTCGACTTTAGCTGCTAATATAATTTTGTAATTGCTCAATCGTCAGCTTCTGATCTTCAATTACAAATTTCACAAGATCACCAATTGAAATCATTCCAGCCACTTTTCCGTCTTCAACAATAGGAAGGTGCCTGATATGGTTGTCAGTCATGATCTGCATACAATCATCGATACCCGAGTTGAGGTTAATTGTAAAAAGATTTGAGCTCATTACTTCCTGTATCATGGTATCCTGGGATGATCTTCCTTTCAGAACGATTTTACGGGCATAATCCCGCTCAGTGAAAATACCTGTAAGCGCTGCTCCTTCCATAACAAGCAGCGCACTGATGTCTTTGTCCATCATAACCTGAAGTGCATCTAAAACAGAGGTGTCTGGACTGACTGAGTAAATAGCGTGTAATTTGTTTTGGATAATGTGTTTTACCGTTTTCATATCAGTATAGATTAGCTTTCATAAATATAAAAAAATATTTCTTTATGTCCAGTATTTCAATTGATTATGATGTTTAAAGGTTATTATCTTTATATTCTTCATGATCAGGAATGATCCCGTTATGATGGCTAATTAAACTGATTGTCTGTTTAATTTTCGCATGATTTAAAAATCTTACATGAAAATGATCATGAACTCATAAGTAACAACGTAATTTGGACAGAATCTATATGCAGGATTATCAGTATACATTTGAAAAATTGATTTATCATACAGGAGCTATTTGACGTGGCGATATAAATTATGAACGGGAGAACCATTTTAGTTTGGTTTAGAAAAGATCTTAGAATTCACGATAATGAGATACTTACTGAAGCTGTACGCAAGAACAATATCATCGTTCCGGTTTATTGCTTTGATCCCCGGCAGTTCGAAATTACCTCCTACCAAACCAGAAAAACGGGGCTCATTCGGGCGAGGTTTCTGCTTGAATGTGTGGCCGACCTTCAACGGTCACTAAAAAAGATTGGATGTGATTTAATAATAAGGCAAGGTAAACCTGAAGATATTTTGCCCGAACTTGTTGTTAAATATGGTGTGAAAGAAGTTTATCATCACCGGGAAGTTGCATCAGAAGAAACCCGGATCTCTGCTGATGTTGAAAATGCCTTGTGGAAGCTTAAGATAAATTTAAAGCATTTTATTGGCCATACCCTTTATCATAAGGAAGACCTTCCTTTTCCAATAAATAATACGCCGGATATTTTCTCAAGTTTCAGAAAGAAAGTGGAACGTGATAGTTCAGTAAGAAAGTGCATTGATACACCCGGTCGTTTTAAAGTTCCTGATGGCATGGAAAGCGGTGAGATTCCGCAACTTTCAGATCTTGGCTTTGAAGATATTGAGGAATATGATGAGCGCTCGGTCATGAAATTTAAAGGAGGTGAGACTGAAGCTTTGAAGCGGATGCAGCATTATTTCTGGGAAACGGATTCAGTAAAAAGCTATAAACAATTACGAAATGGCCTGATCGGATCAGATTATTCAACGAAGCTATCACCCTGGATTGCTATGGGCTGCCTTTCACCAAGGGAGGTATATTGGGAAATAAAAAGATATGAAGCTTCACGCGGTTCCAATGGTTCCACGTATTCACTCTGCCTCGAATTGCTGTGGCGTGATTATTTCCGTTTTATATTCAAAAAGTATGGAAACAAATTCTTCCAGAAGATAGGTTTTAAAGGTGTGGCCCCTGAAGAAGGAGAAGATCAGCAGGAACTGTTTGAGTTATGGAAAAATGCCCGCACCGGGATTCCTTTTATTGATGCGAACATGAGGGAGCTAAATTTAACAGGGTTTATGAGTAACAGGGGAAGACAGAATGCAGCAAGTTTCCTGGTAAAAGATCTTAAGGTAAACTGGATGTGGGGTGCGGCATATTTTGAAGAAAAACTAATTGATTATTGTCCTGCAAACAATTGGGGTAACTGGGCTTATGTTGCGGGTGTAGGTAATGACCCTAAAGAATACCAGCATTTTAATGTTTTAAAACAAGCTCTGGAATACGATCAGCAGGGGAATTATGTTCGTTTATGGATACCTGAGATTGCTGGTGTTCCCGGCCCGCTGATCCATCAGCCATGGACTTTACCTCGCAATGAAGCGGCTGGATATCGCCTGCAGGCATACACTGAACGCCCTTCTTATGCACCTGAACTCCCGGTCAAATAAATCTTCAAATTATTTTTGAAGCTGTGCTTGTTCGCAGAAAAGCTTGACTATGGTGTTATTTTATTTGATTTATGGATTCGATAGATTTCATATTTGTTCATAATTTCAAAATAGCGTATACTTTTACACCCAATTTTATCCTGAAAACCTTATTTTTGTCTCGCAAAAGATTTTGTTTTTTAAATGGATAACTTATCATACCTCAGTAACGCGAATTCTGCCTATATCGATTCTCTATATCAATCATACAAAGTAGATCCAAATTCAGTTGATTTTGGCTGGCAAAAATTTTTCGAAGGCTTCGATTTCGGCCGGAGCTCTGAAGCAGGCGTTGTAATTCCTGAAACACCCGATCATTTTTTTAAAGAGATCAAAGTATTAAATCTTATTAATGGTTATCGTCAGCGCGGACACCTGTTCACAAAGACAAATCCTGTCAGGGAACGAAGACAGTATTATCCGGGAAAGGAGTTAGAGACTTTTGGATTAAGTGATGCAGATCTCGATACTGTTTACAACGCAGGTGTTGAAGTCGGTCTTGGCCCGGCAAAATTAAAAGATATTGTTGCCCTGGTAGAACAAACTTATTGTGGATCTATTGGTGCTGAGTATAAATATTTAAGAAATCCGGAGAAGCTTGAATGGTTTGAGCATAAAATGGAATCAGAGCGTAACACGCCTGATTTCAGTGTTGAGACCAAAAAAAGGATCCTGGAAAAATTAAATGAGGCGGTTGTTTTTGAAAATTTCCTTGGAACTAAATTTTTAGGACAGAAGCGTTTTTCTCTTGAAGGAGCCGAATCAGTTATTCCAGCCCTCGACTCGGTTATCGAAAAGGGAGCTGAACTGGGAATTGAAGAGTTTGTGATTGGTATGGCTCACAGGGGACGTTTAAACGTGCTTGCTAACATCATGCATAAAACATACAAGGATATTTTTTCTGAGTTTGAAGGAAAAGGCTTCGATATTAATACCCCTTTTGGAGGAGATGTAAAATACCACCTTGGCTACTCCACAGATGTGGATACAACTTCCGGAAAAAAGGTGCAT
>CAYHRC010000264.1:0-879 GCA_964358565.1 uncultured Sphingobacterium sp.
CCAAAACTAATAAATCTGTGGGAATAAGGAGAAAGGCTTGATGTGTTTAACAGCAGGTTATAGTCAATGCCTAAACGCTGTATAAAATAATCTGATACATTTGCAAAATGTTGTCTGAATAGTTAACTTTGTTAGAATGACTTACGAAAGACAAGTTATTGCGTACAAAAGGTACTTTCTCAACTTTTACGAGGAGCTTCCTGATAACGTCCAGGCAAAAATAGAATGGACTTTAAATTTGATTCAGGTAACAAGGCAAGTACCTGAAAAATATTTTAAACATCTTGAAGGAACCAAAGGGCTTTACGAAGTCAGAATAGAAGTGGGCAATAACATCTATCGTATCTTTTCATTTTTCGATAAAGGGAATCTAGTCGTTCTTGGAAATGCTTTTCAGAAGAAAACACAGAAGACTCCTAAATCAGAAATAGAAAAGGCTCTTAAAATTATGGAGGAATATCAAAATGAAAACAAAAAATAACATCACAACCTTAGACCAAATTCTGGACAAGAAATACGGTAAAAAAGGAGCTCCAAAAAGAGAAGAATGGGAACAGCAATTTGAAGCTTTCCGACTTGGCGCATTACTAGAAGAAGCCAGAACCAAACTGGGAATGACCCAGGAAGAACTTGCCGAAAAATGCGGAACAAATAAATCCTATATCTCAAGGATTGAAAACGACGCCTCAGACATTCGGCTTTCAACCCTCATGAAAATTATTCAGAAAGGCTTAGGCGGCCATTTAAAGCTGACCCTCCAGTTATAAACACACTGGCTATAGCACCTACCCAAAAGGCGGGATTTTGTCTCCTAATAGTTTTTACTTTAAAATTTGAAATTAGTCTAATAATGATGTAGCTTGATGTGAGCTAGAGCAT
>CAYHRC010000264.1:889-4456 GCA_964358565.1 uncultured Sphingobacterium sp.
TGAGCCGCAGCGTGTTGGTTTCATCGTCAATGGGTCAAGAGGCTGCTCGCCGGATTCGCTGATCGGTGAAAGCGGCATGCTTGAGATTAAGACAGCATTTCCGGACATCCTGATTGAGAAAATAAAATCTGACAGGGTCAGTTCGCCTCATTTTTATAATTCCACCAGGGTTGAAGACTCTTATTTATCCGCAAAGCTCCAGTCAAAAACCCTGGTTCCGAACTCCGGATAGAATGTCCATCTGATTCGCCCTTCCTCCCTCAACCCAAAAGCATTATATTTAGCCCTCAATCCAAAGCTTATGAACCGGATTTACCTCCTCATAATCATCTTATTAACAGCTTGCTCCACCCGCGGGCCGGGCCATAATACCCTCACAGAAAAAGAGCGCTGGGAACAACATGCATCCAATACTGAGATTATCAGAGATGATTTTGGCGTACCCCATATTTATGGAAAAACGGATGCTGATGCTGTATTTGGCTTGTTATATGCACAATGTGAAGATGATTTTAACCGGGTAGAACGGAATTACATCTGGGCAACAGGAAGACTTGCCGAAGCAGAAGGTGAAAGTGCCTTGTACAGCGACCTGAGAGCAAAGCTTTTTATGACACAGAAAGAAGCTGAAGCGAATTATGAAAAAAGTCCTGCATGGCTGAAAAAATTGTGCCTTGCCTTTGCTGATGGGATCAACTTTTACCTGGCTCAGCATCCGGAGGTAAAACCAAAATTGTTAACCCGCTTTGAGCCCTGGATGCCTATGTATTTTAGTGAAGGATCAATAGGCGGAGATATAGAAAAGGTTTCCACTAGCAAGATCGGGGAGTTTTATGATAAGCCAAACGCTGCCATGATTCCGAAAATCCAAACCGGATCAATTCTTCTAAAAGATAATGAACCCAGAGGATCCAATGGTTTCGCGATCTCAGGTAAATTAACCAAATCGGGCAATGCCATGCTGCTCATTAATCCACACACTTCCTTCTTTTTCCGCGGAGAAGTTCATGTGTATAGTGAACAGGGCCTGAATGCCTACGGTGCCGTTACCTGGGGCCAGTTTTTCGTTTATCAGGGATTTAATGATAAAACAGGCTGGATGCACACGACATCAGACGCTGATATTATGGATGAATTTGAAGAAACTATAGTAAAAAACAAACAAGGACTCGTTTATAAATATGGCAATGAATTCAGGGCTGTAGACTCCACGGAAGTCCGTTTAAAATACAAAAGCATGAGCGGTGTCAAAGAAAAAAAATTCATGACCTACCGTACTCATCACGGCCCGATAACCTATTCAGCTAACAAAAAATGGGTTGCCACCGCAATGATGTGGAGTCCGGTAAAAGCCCTGGAGCAATCATTTAGCCGGACAAAAAAATCAAATTATAAAGAGTTTAATAAGATGATGGATATCCGAACCAATTCATCCAACAACACCGTTTATGCAGATGCAGATGGAAACATTGCCTACTATCATGGAAATTTTATTCCGAAAAGAGATATCCGGTTTGATTACAAAAAACTTGTTGATGGCAGCAATCCCGATACAGACTGGAAGGGATTGCACAAGCTCAATGAAAACATATTTCTGTTAAATCCCGAAAACGGCTGGATCCAGAACTGTAATTCAACCCCATTCACCAGTGCCGGAGAATACAGTCCGAAGCAGGAAAATTATCCTGAATATATGTCGTCCACACCCGAAAATTTCAGAGGGATCCACGCCATCTCCTTATTAAGCAAAGCGAAAGACCTGACTCTCGACAAACTGATCACACTCGCTTATGATCCTTACCTGCCCGCGGCAGAGCAACTGATCACCGGCCTGCTGAAGGCATATGACAGCAATCCTAATGGGACAGCGTATATTAAAACTGCAATTAACTTGTTGAAAAAATGGAATTTTACGGTTTCAAAGACATCTAAGGCAATGACGATCAGCCAATACTACTTAAATGCGTATAGCAGATCCGGGAAAATACCTGAGGGACTGAATGCGCTGGAGAAGATGAACTATATGAGTTCCAGATCGCCATTCAAAGAACGTTTGGAAATATTCTCTGAAAGTTTGAATGCACTGAAAAATGATTTTGGTTCAGTAGAAACAGAATGGGGAGAATTCAATCGTTACCAACGCAATGACGGAGAGATCAATCAGAAATTTAATGACGCGCTGCCGAGCATTCCTATAGGTATGGCATCAGGAGAATGGGGGGCATTAGCCTCGTTTGGAACCATGCGTGGAGAAAACACAAAACGTCAATATGGAGTGGCTGGCAATAGTTTTGTTGCTGTAGTAGAATTTGGAAAGAAAGTACAAGCGAAAACCATGTTAGCAGGTGGTCAGAGCGGCAATCCCAAATCAGCTCATTTTGATGACCAGATGCAGCGATATGCAGATGGCAAGTTTAAGACTGTTGCTTATTATCGTGAAGATGTTCTTAAAAGAGCGAAATCAAGCTATCATCCCGGAAAGGAAAAATAAATACTTATAACAGCTAAATGTCGACAAAAGTGGCGAAGATTTAAGCAATTTCTGATTAATCTTCAGAATTTTGAAGGAGGTTCTTTAACCTAAAGGCTTCATAAGCCTTGTTCATTAACAATTCAAGTTTTTTGCTATCAACTGGCTTCCATAAGTAAAAGTCAGCTCCAGCATCATCGGCCAGAGCGGCAATATTTATTGAAGATGTACACAATATTGCAGGTATATCTTTAGAAACAGGATTCTTTTTCAGAATTTGTATCGTCATTATTCCTCCTACGTCGGGAATAATATTATCCATGATAATTACTGAAGGTTGATGTTCAATAACTTTTTCAATAATGTTATTACAATCTTCACTGGTAGAAACTTCCCAACCAATGCCTTTTAAAACGAAGGTCATTAAAAACAGCACACTCTTATCATCATCACAGACGAGTACCTTTTTCATTTATTAAGTCTTAAATTAAAACATTAGTATATCGAAATTAGATATTCAATACACTTTTACACGTTTAAACAAAAATCATTCCATTCGCGAGATTAATACTCGTTTCTTAATGTATTAATACGTAATCAAGAGTGCAAAAGACTTAACTGTTTAAACTTTTTTAGAGAATGCATTTACAAAACCAAGTGAATGTGATAGACCGGCAATTAAAATCGTAGTATAAACTGAACAGTTTTATGAACCTGGTTCTACTCAATTATTTATTTAAAAGGCTATAAGTTCCGGTCCAAAACTATTCCTAAGCCTGTAACAACAGCTTTAATCTCATCCTTTGAAATTAACCTATCCTGAGTGTGAATTGCTTGTTCATTTTGGAAACTAATCAGACCCAAATTGGTTATCCTCTTAATAATCAGCACATTTAATAAAGGATGATATAAATCCACAATACAACGCAATAGGGCTTGCGCTGACATTGATTCATTTAATCAGCATTCCTGTAACTAATACGTCCGTTAATCCGGCAAGAAGTATAAGCCAGGCATTATTTGTGGGTGACTGGGCCTTGTCTCAACTTTGGCTTTTTATTTTAATACCAATTGCAGGTGCGGCATTGGCTGGTCTC
>CAYHRC010000265.1:0-4449 GCA_964358565.1 uncultured Sphingobacterium sp.
GGAGGATGACGTAGTTCAGGTGGGAGCTGTAATTGCAACTATTGAAACGGATGGAGGCTCTGAAGAGAGTACACCGGAGGTTAAAGAAGAAATATCCAGCGAGCCACTCGTTGAAGAATTGATAAAAAAGGAAGGTATACCCGAAGGACTCCATGTGAGGGAAGACAAGAATAAACCGGCAGATTATTCTAATTCAGAACGTTTCTATTCTCCGCTTGTCAAAAGCATGGCTGCTGAAGAAGGGGTAAGCTTGTCTGAACTGGATGCAATTAAAGGAAGCGGTTCTGAAGGCAGGGTAACCAAACAGGATATTCTGGATTATATAAAACAAAATAAAGCTGGAGGTGCCGGACTGGGTTCAGCCCCTGCCGTAAAACAGAAAGAAAGAACTGAAAGCAAACCAGAACAGGGACAAAAAGAGGAGCCAGTTTCTAAGCCCACTTTTGCGACTTCTGTATCTGGTGGTGATGAGATCATTGAAATGGATCGCATGCGTAAACTTATTGCTGAACATATGGTGATGAGTAAACAGACTTCACCGCATGTAACATCCTTTGTAGAAGCTGATGTCACCAATTTGGTTAAATGGCGTGAAAGAGTGAAAAGCAGCTTCGAAAAACGGGAAGGCGAGAAAATAACTTTTACTCCAATTTTTATTGAAGCAGTTGCAAAAGCTATAAAAGATCTTCCAATGATTAATGTTTCTGTGATCGGAAACCAGATCATAAAGAAGCGTGATATCAATATTGGTATGGCTGCGGCCCTGCCTTCAGGGAACCTGATTGTCCCCGTTATAAAAAATGCTGATCAGTTGAATTTAGTAGGACTGACCAAATCAGTGAATGACCTTGCCAGCCGGGCGCGTTTGTCTAAACTTAAACCTGATGAAACCCAGGGGGGAACATTTACGATAACAAATGTTGGAACCTTTGGGAATGTTATGGGAACACCGATCATTAATCAGCCTCAGGCTGCTATCCTGGCTGTAGGAGCAATTAAAAAGAAGCCTGCCGTGATAGAAACCGAATATGGGGATGTCATAGCTATCCGGCACATGATGTTCCTGTCGCTTTCGTACGACCATCGTGTCGTGGATGGTGCATTAGGTGGTTCATTCATAAGAAGGGTAGCCGACTATCTTGAAGCATGGGATATAAACAGAGAAATATAGTTTCGAAACACTGTTTCTTTATAATTATTGCAGAAAATTGCAAATTGCTAATAACCTAAATAATGATTGCTGCTTGCAGAAATGGTGGATGGGTGCTATTGCGTATCCTTCAAACTCTGCATGAATGGTTTCAGAAGATCTATTGGAACAGGGAAAATAGTGGTCGAATTATTTTCTGTCGCAATTTCCCTTAAGGTTTGCAAATAACGCAAAGTAAGCGCACTGGGTTGCTCTGCTAATATTCGAGCTGCATCGGCTAAACGTTGGGAAGCCTGAAACTCTCCTTCGGCCGAAATAACTTTCGATCTTCTTTCACGTTCAGCTTCTGCCTGTTTGGCCATGGCACGCTGCATTTCCTGAGGCAGATCAATCTGTTTCACTTCCACAGTAGAAACTTTTATTCCCCATGGCTCGGTATTGGTGTCAATGATCTGCTGTAATTTATGGTTGATCTTTTCACGTTGAGAGAGCAAATCATCAAGTTCTGATTGTCCTAAGACACTCCTTAAAGTTGTTTGAGAAAACTGAGACGTAGCCATGAGGAAATTCTCAACCTCAATAATAGCCTTTTGCGGCTGGATTACTCTGAAATAAATTACGGCATTAACCTTTATTGACACATTATCACGGGTAATGACATCCTGCGGTGGAACGTCCATAACAACAGTACGCAGGCTAACTTTGACCATTCTATCAATAAACGGGATCAGAAGGATAATTCCCGGCCCTTTAGCTCCTCCATCCAGAACCCGTCCTAACCTGAAAACTACCCCGCGCTCATATTCTTTCAAAATTTTTATTGCACTTGATAAAAATATAATAGCAAATACTGCTAAAATGATAAGAGTAACCGGAAACTGTTCCATGTCTGAGTTTTTAATATAAATAATTCAATACATAATATTTTATCCTGTTGGGTGATAATTATTCGAAATGCGAACCTGTAATCCGTTCTACATACAATTTCAGATCACGAATACTTACAACTTTGATCTTCTCTCCTTTATTTATATTCCCGTCTCTTGATTCCGCATTCCAGATCTCGCCATGCACCAGTACACTTCCCCAAGGATCCAGTAAGCTTAGTGATTCGCCGGTTTCGCAATAATTCCCTCCACACCGGTAACAGGTTTTGTGCGTTGGGCTCTTAAACCCAATGTAATGATGATAAGGAAAAATAAGGTACTAAATATGGTGGAGATAATAATTACAATTCCTGAAATGCGGATAAATTCAAGTGATGAACTTTCTTTAAATAACATTAATGAGCCCAAAACTATGGAAATTGCACCTCCTATTCCCAGCAGGCCATGACTCACTATGTTTATTTCGAGCAGAAAGAGGATCATAGCAAATACAATAAGCGCCAGACCGGCATAATTAACCGGCAAAGTATGGAGGGAATAAAAGGCAAGGATCAGGCTGATCACACCCACCACACCTGGAAAAATTGCTCCGGGACTATATAGCTCGAACATAATCCCATAGATGCCAATCAGCATCAAAATATAGGCCACACTCGGATCGCTGATCAGATTCAGTACCTTCTCTGAAGCGGTCATTTCAAGTTTTATTATACGGGCATTCCTTGTATGCAGTATCTTATTACCTGAATTTAAAGTGATGGTTCTTCCATCCAGTTTTTCCAGCAGATCCTGCCCGGAGAAGGCAATCAGGTCAACAACATTTTTCTCCACGGCCTCTTTTCCGGTTATAGAAATACTGTTTCTTACGGCTTCCTCTGCCCATTTCAGGTTCCGATTACGTTTTTCGGCAATACTCCTGATAAAGGCTGCGGCATCATTGGTTGCCTTTTCGTTCATTACCGTATCGCTCTGTCCATTTAAATTTACCGGATGGGCAGCGCCAATATTAGTTCCCGGCGCCATGGCAGCCACATGAGCAGCGAGAGTTATAAACACCCCCGCAGAACCGGCATGTGCTCCTTCCGGGGAAACATATACCACCACGGGAATGGAAGAACTCAAAATATCGCTGACAATTACCCGCGTAGACTTCAGTAAGCCTCCCGGTGTATTTAAATGAATGATCAGACAATCTGCTTTATCGGTCTTTGCTTTTTCAATTCCTTTATGAACAAAAGCCGAAATAAGAGGGTTGATGCTCCCATCTATTTCCATACTCACAACTGTTTGAGATCTTCCTATAAAAGGCAGCAATAAAGTAAAAATAAAAAATAGAAAAGCTCGATTCATCCGTATATAAATAAACCTGTTTTATACAGCAATATACTGAATTTCAAAAGGATTCACAACCAACTAAGTCTATATTTGCTCCATGAAACAATTTAGCAGACTCATAATACTTCTTTTATTACAGCTCTGTAATCAGAACAGTTATGCACAGCAAGCCGCTCCTTTTTACCAGGAGATACAAGCATTTAAACAACAGGATAGTATTAATCCGCCTCCGGCAGATGCTATATTGTTTATTGGAAGTTCATCAGTCAGGGGATGGAGTGATGTACAGAACTATTTTCCGGAATATAAGATAATAAACCGCGGTTTTGGTGGTTCGACCTTACCTGATGTGATACGTTATGCCCCTGACATCATTTATCCTTACAAGCCATCACAGATAGTTATCTATGCCGGTGAAAATGATTTTCCTTCTTCACAATCGGTTACTGCTGACACGGTTTTTAAGCGTTTTACTCAATTGTTCGGAATGATCAGAGCTGAACTTCCTAAAACAAATATCCTTTTTGTTTCGATAAAACCAAGTCCCAGCAGACTTAAATATATGCCAGAGATGGTAAAGGCGAACGGTATGATCAGAAAATATCTGAAAAAGAAGACCAGAGCTGAATATGCAGATGTTTATTCTAAAATGCTGCTCGCCGACGGGAGTCCAATGCCCGATATCTTTAAAGCAGACCTTCTTCATATGAATGAAAAAGGATATGGCATCTGGCAAAAAGTGATCAGACCTTATCTGAAAGGCAGGAATTGAACAGAACAAGGGTCATTTAGTTAATATTGCGCACCTGCGGCACGCAATATTTTTTTACCTGCGATATACGGTCATGCCATTCCTAAAGCGGCTAATTTACTCTTGAAGGATTGTTAAAAATTTGCACAAATGTAGTGTCAGATCATGCACTTTCCAGGTGCAAACGCTTCAACTCCTCAAATTTCTCAGTAAGTGCACCTGCCTGTGCGATAAAGGCGCCGTCTTCATTAATTAATTCTTGACGGGCAATTAGTTCTGAAATTTTTATACCTCCAAGGATATAATTCAATCCGATACTTTTATGC
>CAYHRC010000266.1:0-4446 GCA_964358565.1 uncultured Sphingobacterium sp.
AAACAATACCGTTCTCCACCCGCTTCGCTGTTTCAGGAACTTCCCCATCAAATATTCGCAGTCGTGCAAAATTCCTTTAGGAGTACCTGTGGATCCTGAAGTGAAAACAATCAGACCCGGATGCTTTCGTGAGCGAAAATCTGCTATTAGCGGATTTTGCTCCTTTGGAGTGAAATGCTGAATTGTATAAGTGTCATCGGAATTAAACTTAAAAAGCACTTCAGCTTCAGATATCTCTATAAATGATTCAATTTCAGTTTCGATTTCCGGGGTAAATGGTACCAGAATACATCCCCTACGTATCAACGCAAAGATCAATGCGCAAATCTCCGGTGAATAGTCGCCCTGAAATGCACATACTTGCCCGGCACCAAGACCAGCGGCGTCGAGTTTTTCTTCCCAAATTCTGATCTTATTAAATAACTCACTATAGGTATAGTTTTTTTCTTTCCATATCAAAGCTATCCCTTCAGCATTAGCCTCCATACGCCCGAGAACTGCATCAATAGACGGAGTTATCAACTCTATGCCCGAATTTAATGAAGTCATATATCTACTCCCAGCTCTTGCAGAGACATTTTTATTAACTCATAATTTAGGATCTCTACAGTTTGTTCTTCTGTAAAGCTTACATCAAACCCTTCTTCAAGAGCCAGTACGAGATTTAGATGATTCAAAGAATCCCAGCTTTCAACCGTATCAGGAGAAGTTTCATTGTTAACGCTTGAAGCATCAATTTTAAAAACACTTCCAATAATCTTTTTTAATTTTTCTTCGTTAGTCATATGTGTATTTTTTTAATTAAGTGTTTACGGTAACCCAGTCGGGATAAGGTAATGTAGTCCTATCAGTTATTTCAAATTCCCAGCCTGTATGATCATTAGTATTGTCAATCAGCATAAAATTGTTTTTACTATAGAAGTCCTGAGTCTGTATATTCTTTTTTGAGGGCACATACCTGCCTATTACTTTATTCGCTCCTTTTTCCGCCCCACTGTTAATCAGAAAAGCTAAAAGAGCATTTTCCAACCCTCTTCCAAGAGCACGACAGGACATTAGAAATGAATCAATAAGCATCGTACCCCCTTCATATTTAACAATTGCTACGCCGATAAGACCGAGATCAGATATTTTATCGGATACTTTCAGTGTGTAAATATCAGAATCTTTTGACTCAGCAAGTTCTTTAATATTATCTTCTGTATATCTTAAAGTTGTAAGATTGAATTGGTTGGTTTTCTGGGTCAACTGGGCCACTCGTGCCAGGTCATCAGGCCGGGCAGACTCTATTTGTGCTTTTATCTTTAGTTCAATAAGATAATCTTCATAGGAAGCTGTTGTAACGAGTAATTCTTTTCTCTTATTTTCACTTTGGTACATCTCCGTTTTACCTTTATCCTCTTCTGAAAATGTTAAAGAATCGAAATAACCAGGTGCACATAGAATACTTTGGAACAAAGCTGGATCCCCTTTTAAATGAAGTACTTTAACCTCAGGCAACTGGCTTTTTATCCAGTCGCATTCAAATTCATTGTCATCAGCAAAAACCAGGCTATCTACGCCAATATTAAGTTCCTTTGCGATCCTTAGAATGTTTGTCGCTTTATCGTCCCAGTTGATCTGCAAGCTTGCAAAATGATGCTTTCGTAAAATCATACTTGCATGATTCTCCAAAACATCCAAAACATCCTCTTCATTATTCTTACTGCATATGGCGAGAATGACTCCTCGGTTATAGAGATTTAAAATTTGCTGCTGGAAATTCACATAGGAAGAGCTGGGATAAGAAGATCCTATTTTAATCCCAGCACTTCCGTCTTCGCCAAGTATGCCTCCCCATAATGTGCCATCACAATCAAGAATTAAGCACTTCCTGCTTGCACCATTCAGTGCTCTTAAAAACTTACCATATTCTTTGGCTAAAGGAATCAGCAGCTTAGATCCCAAAGGTGCCTTAGCTATCTCCCATTGCCGTTGATTAAATCCTGTACTATACCCGAGGTTGGACAATACAGAAACAAGATCCAGGCAAAATACATTGTCGATCTCCGAACATACCTCAAGCAAGGCTTCATTAAACTGTAAATACCACTTTTTCTGCGAATGTACTGAATGGATATCTAGAATACCCAAAGTCGTCTTATCTGGGAGAGGAAAATTATTAATGATAATCGGTGCTTTTGTGTTCCTTCTTATACTTTGCAATACGGATCGCAGAGTCTGAATTAACCTTGATCTTTCATCTTCCCGCTCACTTACAGACAGCTTGATAAAAGAATTCGAAATAGCGGGAGACAACAACTCGAACCATTGAGCTAAAATTATCAATTGTGGATCGAATGAATACAGCCCACTCGAAGGATTCATTGCATCGCTGGCGATTGTATCAAAATCGCCGACATAAAACTCAGAAAGAAAACCTGCGAGAAAAAATTCACCCTTTAGAATAGGAATAAGCGGTTCCACAGTAAAGTTTCTCAACACAGCCACCCTAAAAGGAGAACCTCCCTGCGGAGAACTATTCTGTGTTTCTACTTCATTACTGAGTTCAACATAACCTAAATACGTGGGATTCTTCTCAACTTCAAAGCTAAGCTGTTGTAGTTTTGATGTCATTAATTAAGAATGCTTTAAAAGTGCGCAATAGTTAAGAGTGACCAATTCTTCAGCCCATTTTTCCCTGGGGATATCATCGGCCGGCAAAACCAGTTCAGCTTCGATATTAAATCCTGTTTCTTTCAGCAGATCCCGGATCTCCTGATCATCGTGAAAATGATAGACGTGGTCCAATGCAGGTGAATTAGCAGCAGTAGACATATAGATAGATCCATTAGGTTTTAGAAGCTCTTTTGCTCTTCGCATAAAGCCGAAGGCATCATTTACATGCTCAAGAACTTCACCCATAATGATGAAATCATACTTTTGAGGAATATCAACTGTAAAATAATCTCCATGAACGAATGTGATGTTCGAACGATCAACATGGAATGCCCCCAACAGTTCATTGGCTGTTTTTATGGAAGTTTCACTGATGTCCACAAGAGTCGCCATTATGCCAGGATAATTTCTCAGCATAGTTGAGGTGAAAAGCCCATGTCCAACACCAACTTCTAAATAAGATTTAATATCTGTTGAAGGAAGATGATTTTTAAAGAACTGGTATAATTTATAATGATTTGGCCAAAACAAATACGAGATAAGCAAGCCCACCATATAATATCGCATAACTAAAGGCTCGCTATAGACCTCAGTATTTGCAATGCTCGCATCATTGATCCTGTAAACGCCTGTTTTGCGAAAACGAATTTGCTCTTTTAAAAAATCCATGCACATTTTATTATAGGATCTGGCAGCTTCAATTCTTTCGCTGTCATCCTTTAAAAAATCATGCAAAATTACCTTACTTAGGTTTTCTGCAAATTGAAAGTATTCTTCATCCTGATTCTCAACAAAAGCTATGATCTTTTTCTTTTGAAGTGGATTCGCCTTTGAGACCAGCTCTATAATTTTAAGAAGATCCTGACAATCATTGAGAGTTTTGACAGATGAGTTTACACTTAAGCTATTCATATTTTTTTGGTTATTTGAGATGTAAAAATAGTTTTTTAATTGGTCAAAATATTCAATAAAGACTGGCCATTGTTCTCCCTGTCTATCAGCAAACCGACTTTCTTCTTTATCTCATTGAGCCTGGCTTCATCATTTACAAAGGAAAGTAAAGTTTCCTTAAGATGATCCGAGCTGATATTATCATATAAGCCGAGAATACCACATATACCGTCCTGGGCAAGATAACGTGTATACTCGTCCTGTGCCTTGTTTAACGATAAAGCTATAAAAGGAGTACCTGTATATAATAATTCCCACATGCTATATCCTCCGGCCGTGATGGCCAAGTCGGAATCCAGCATCATTTCTGCCATGTTTTCAGAATACTGAGTAATTGCGATAGGAAACTCCGATTCACGGGAAGCTTCTACTAGTTCTTCTGATATTTTACCCATTTTCCCTGCGACAATAGTGGCCTTTCCAAACATTCCTCTAATCTGGGTAAGAGCTTCCACTATTTTCAAATTCATAGCATCGGTTATTTCAGAACCACCTCCAAGTGAAACCAGCAAGCGAATTTCTCCTGGTTTAGAATAACGCTTCGTGCTAAAATCCAGGTGTCGAAATTGCCTTCTTATTAACAGATGCTTTAAGCCGGTCAGCTTAATTGTGTGATCAGCAAGGTCATGTTTAAACAATTCTGAGCCATGGTTATGATTTAAAAACACATCGGCCTCACATCTTTGAACCGGCAGATCATCTATGCGCATACATCTAAAACCCGCTAAGCGAATAGCTTTTTCATACTCGACCGGAAAATGATACCCGTCCAGAATAATCCATTCGGGCTCTAGTTCATTTGCCAAAAATATCAATTCCGATAAATCAGATTCAACT
>CAYHRC010000267.1:0-4391 GCA_964358565.1 uncultured Sphingobacterium sp.
CACTGTGATCATTATAACGCCCTCCAATTTCTGCCTGAAAACCCATGTTTGATTTAACAAAAATAGAAGTAAACATGCTTTTCATATCATTGTGAGCATTTAATGGGGCGCTATAGGGATTGTTTTGACCCGTTGCCGAATATCTGTAGCTAATTCCGCTGGCGATATCAATCATATTACTGAAGGAGTAATTCAGGTTTGTTTCAAAATGTGTGATATTACCTTCATTATTTGTAACCGACTTATTATTGTCATAAAAATTTATCACATTATTCTGACTGAGATTGAAATTCAAAATGCCTTTATTTAAAGCCACCTGCCCTCCCAGGCCGGCAAGAATTGACGATTTGCTGTATGTATAATTCTTAGCATCCGCGAAAGCGCCATTATCAAGATCAGCCGCATTATCATTTGCATGAAGGTTCGCCCGGAGTACAACCTTATCACTTAGCTGCTGAGCAAGGTTCATGAAAATCGACTTCTGATGGAAACCATCATTATCGAAATCAGTCTCACCTTTTCCCGGAGCTGCTGTTGAGAAATTTTTCGAGTCGAAATTGGAGGCGTTTATAGAAAGTGAGGTATTCCCGATCTGCCCGTTTAATCCCAGGCTCTGCTTATAACTGTCATAAGTTCCGGCAGTTGCCAAAATGTTTGCAGATATAGCCCCAGTACCTTTTTTCGTAATGATATTGATCACGCCCGCTACAGCATCAGAGCCATATAGGGTAGAGTTCCCTCCCTTTAAAATTTCTATTCGTTCAATCTGATCAATAGGTATGGCCATAATATTGTATTCGCCCGATATTTGTGAAGCATCATTTACCGGGATCCCATCTATCAGAATAAGTGTATTCCCCGCCGATGCACCCCGCAGGTATACTGATTTGATATCACCGGGATTATTACCATTTCCACCGATGGTGAGACCGGCCACATTGTTCAAAACCTCGGGGAGGCTTCTGCCCTGACTTTTGGCAAGGGTTTCTGCAGAAATTATCCGAACGACCTTACCTATTTCTGATATTCTTTTTGGAGAGCGGCTGGCAGTGACAACCACTTCGTCTAAAATGCTCGCAGGTTTTTCCTGTGCAGCGGCATAGCTGCTAAGCAATGCCAGTTGTGCAAGCCCAAGGCCAACACCAACATAAAGTTTTTTTGTTTTCATTTTGTTGTGAGTTTTTCCCACAGCAAACAGTAATGAAGGAATACGAGAAATGGACACGCATAGAAATACTGTCCATTCAAGCTTCAATCCCCGAAAGCTATGAATATGTTAATGCTCAGGCAGGTCTTCTGACTTACTCCCGGTTATCCGGCCTTCCCATCCGCAAAAGCGAACAGTGACCATTAGAGTGGATAACCGTTGAGGAGAACACAGCAGCGGGACTGTCCGGGATTCTAACCCGGTTCCCTTTTAATCCCGATTGTGAAATCGGGAACCAAAAGCAAGGCAAAGGTAGTACAAGATTTTTCATTTACAAATTAACTTCTGCGTACATATTAATATTTCAAGGCTATTTTTTATTTTAGATCATCAGGAATAAAGCTCTCAGAGAAAGTTTAACCATGGCCTTGCAAACTTAAAGTCAAATGACACGTTCAAGGTTAAACCATAAACATCAACATGAAGGAATTACCACTTACCGTCAGGAGATCAATTGAATTATTGGGGATCTATCTCATTGGCGTACTTTTGGATGCCGGGAAAGGAATAATCATGCCGGTTTTACTGGCTTTCTTTCTGAGCATAGTCCTGTTACCTGTTTATAGATTTTTAAGGTCTAATAGATTTCCTGAACCATTGGCTATAATCTTACCTATTTTGATGGTAGCAGTTTTTATAGCAGGACTTGTATGGTTCTTTTCCTCGCAGGTAAGCAGGTTTGTTACTGATTTCCCTCAGATACAAAAAAATATATCTATGCACTTGAATTCAATTAGCAACTGGATAAATCAGAAAACGGATTTTACAACCCAGGAGCAACTTAAATTCCTAAAAGATCAAAGCATAAAACTAGTCTCTTACGCAGGAAATTTAGCTAGAGGTGCAGCTATTTCACTCACATCCGTATTTGTTTTTATAGGATTAGTTCCTATCTATATTTATTTGTTCCTCACTTACAAGAATCTCCTGCTTCGCTTTGTCTTTATCTGGTTTGAAACCTCCGAGCACAAAAAAGTGGAGGAAGTCATGAAGGAGACGGAATCGATCATAAAAAGTTACCTGGTTGGTTTAATGATACAGATTGCCTATATAACTATTCTGCTTGGTGGCATTCTATTACTTGTTGGAATTAAGCATGCTCTTCTGATTGGGGTAATCTTTGCTATATTAAATCTCATACCTTATGTAGGTGCACTAATTGGAAATCTTATAGGAGTACTATTAACCCTGACTTCATCTCAGGAACTATGGCCAATATTTACGGTTCTGGGAGTGATTGCCTTTGTTCAATTTCTTGATAACAATATACTTATGCCGCGTATTGTGGGATCAAAAGTTAGAATAAATGCATTCGCAACTATTTTAGGTGTGTTCATAGCGGGAAGCCTGACCGGAATCCCGGGAATGTTTCTTGCTCTCCCAATCATTGCAGTATTAAAAATAATTTTCGACCGTTCGGAGATGTTCAAACAATGGGGAGTACTTCTTGGTGATGAAAATCCTGATCGAAGTCCGATCAGATTTCCTAAATTAAGATTGAGAAGTAAAAAATAACAGAAGATATTCAAAGGGAGAATGATATTGAACCTGTTGATTAGAAATAAATTAGAGATTCTCATCCGATGACAAGGAGTCAGCGGATAAGAACTTCTTTATCGAATGTATATTCCGGCTTTATTTAAGGGTGTAAACCAGGCTCGCACCCTGCTTGCCATGGATCATTGCAGGACTCAAGCTCAAATTACTTGTATTGCTTTTTTTATGTAATTCGGGTACGAGTATCCCCACCCCTGCTCCCACAGCATACCCCAGAAGGTTATCGCTCAGGAAATGCTGACCAGCCTTAATGCGTAAATACCCCACTACAGCAGGAACCACGGCTGCGGCAGCCCATACATAAGGTTTTGCTTTTGAATCGGGATTGAAATCCTGATAAACTTTAGCTAAAAAGAAAGTCGCCGTTGCGGTAGCAGCTGTGTGACCAGCATAAAATGAGCGTTGGGAGTCCCCATCCTTGCGTTTTTCCAGGGGAGCATCACTACTGTAAACCAAAGGTCTGCTCCTTTCAACACCACCTGCGCTGATACTGAATAAAGCGCCCGTAATTGCCATAGATTCTGTAAAAAGCACCATTATCTGTCCTGCTTTCTTACTCTCATTCTTATTGAGAAGCATAAGAACCGGTGCAGCAAACGAGGCATAAAAAGGAATATAACTTTGTTTATCTGCGTGCTCCGAAAAATTCCCGGCAGTAAAACGGTCAAAGCTATTTACATCATTTACAGATTTAGCAGCCAGCTCTGCATCTGTAAGATCCGGCTTATCTTTTATCATTGATAATCCCAGATATCCAAGGCCAAGGCTTCCGGCGATAATTGGCCCATCGATCTTTAATGATGTTTTGTACGGTGAATTGTCCTGCGCAAGAGCAGATGTCAGAAAAAAAGAAAATGCAAAAATTGTGGTTATTATAGATCTCATAGAATTTGGTTTTGGAACTTCTCTTCAATTCCCAAGCCAAATAATGCAAAATCATATTTTACAGGGTCCAGCGGATCAAATCGGCGGAGATTTTCTGTCAATTCTATTGCCGTTCGCCAGTCGACCTGTTTGCGTGTGATCAATTTCAGTTTTCTTGCAACCCGTTCAACGTGGAGATCGGTGGGGCAGATCAACTGTGATGGCTTAATGCTCTTCCATATCCCAAAATCCACGCCCCGCTTATCATCCCTGACCATCCAGCGTAAAAACATGTTCAGGCGTTTACATGCTGATTTTTGTGATGGTGAAGAAACATGTTTCATGCTCCGTATAGGAAAATCAGGCAGGGAAAAAAAATAGCTTCTGAAATGATCCAATGCATTTTCAATTAGCGATGCCATAGGCTGCTCAGCGAGCTCATTGATATAACAGGGAGCAGAAGAAAGCTCCGTTATATTTATCTGACCCGCCTGTTCTTCTATAAATTCTTCACGGTAAACAGATGGTTTCTTTTTTACAAAAGGCCCGGTAAAGGCATTTTCCAGCGAAGGATGCTTGCTGTAATGCTGTTTAAAGAACTCTATGAAGTAAAGGGCATCGGTATCGTTAAAAGTGCGGTGTTTGAACCCGATCAGGCATTGAAGGTCAGTATCCTTATGATTCATGATAAAATCATACGGTGTGCCATCCATTAAGGTGATAAGCTCATTGCATTTATTGATTATGGTTTTCCGTTGTCCCC
>CAYHRC010000268.1:0-4388 GCA_964358565.1 uncultured Sphingobacterium sp.
GATTTCAATTATAGTATTTGTATCCAATTCTTCATTAGATTTGGCAGAAGTTTTACGGCTCATAAATGACACATCCCTCAATCCTTATTATTGATGATGAAAGCAAGTTACGTCAGCTTCTTGGCCGCATCCTGGAGTTAGAAGGATACCGGATCCTGGAGGCCGGCTGTGTTAAAGAGGCATGGAAGCTACTTGAGCAAGAAGATATAAGCTTGGTATTAAGCGATGTTAAACTACCAGATGGAAATGGTGTAGAACTTACCGGAAAGATCAAAGCAAAATACCCGGCGCTTGAAATCATAGTATTAACAGCCTATGGTACTATTGAAGATGGAGTGAAAGCCATTAAAAATGGCGCCTTTGATTATATTACAAAAGGCGATGACAATGATAAAATCATACCTCTGGTAAGCAAAGCCATAGACAAATCATTGTTGCAGCATAAGATTCTCAGGCTGGAAAAGAAATTACAACGTCAGTTTAGCTTCGAAAGCATCATCGGAGAATCAATACCTATAAAAGAGGCCATAAATATGGCTCGCCGCGTATCTGCCACGGATACTACAGTTTTACTTCTGGGTGAGACCGGTACAGGAAAGGAAGTATTTGCCCATGCAATTCACCAGGAAAGCAGGCGCAAGTCGCGCACTTTTGTTGCCCTAAACTGCAGCTCTTTCTCCAAAGAGATCCTGGAAAGTGAATTGTTCGGCTACAAAAGCGGCGCTTTTACCGGTGCTTCCAGAGATAAAAAGGGACTTTGGGAAGAAGCTGAAGGAGGAACTCTCTTTCTAGATGAAATTGGCGAAATGAGCCTGGACCTGCAGGCTAAATTATTAAGGGTTTTAGAGAATGGTGAGTTTATCAAGCTTGGGGATACAAAAACCCTAAAATCTGATGTGCGGGTTATTGCTGCAACTAACCGTGACCTGATGCAGGAAATTGAAAAAGGCACGTTCCGTTCTGACCTGTATTATCGCTTATCTGTTTTCGTTATTAAATTGCCAGCTCTCCGCGAACGACCGGAAGATATCAGTATGCTGGCTGAACATTACCTGAGAGAATTTTCGCATAAAACTAACAGGCAGGTAAGGGAAATGGACAAAGAGTTTTTAAACAAATTAAGGCGCCATCCCTGGAAGGGAAATGTACGTGAGCTTAAAAACACCATTGAGCGGGCAGTGATTCTTTCCGATCAGGATATTTTAACTGCCGACCTTCTTCCCATGGAATTTCATATAGCCTTTGAATCACTCCACCAGTTAGATCTGGCATCTGTGGAAAAAATGCACATCCAAAAAGTGTTGTATTATACTAAAGGGAACAAAACTGAAGCCGCCAGGCTTTTAAATATAGGACTGACTACTCTTTACCGAAAAATTGAGGAATATCAATTAAGTTAAGCCTCCCATTTTGAAAAATACCCTTTCATTACGGCAGGGTTAATTGGCTTTTTATTTCAGCCTTACTGTGTAATTAATTGAAAATCAGATACGTGTACTGTATGCACCGAACTGGCATTCTCTTGGCATACCCTTGAAAAAACGTTATGATCCAGGACAAAATGATTCAAAAGCTTTTGCACAAAGAAATTCCCGGTCTCAAAGACAATGAACAGGCTCACGGTAATATAGCCGGGTGCATTAATGCATTTACACAGCATACTGCAGAATTAATAGAACAAGGTGAGCTGGAGGATATAGGCAGATGTTTTCAAATAGCTGATCAATTACTATCCAGGGGCTCTGACAAAATCAGATCAATGGTTATTGTGGAGTTCATGGCTTTCATCTTTCCGCTTTTTAAAAAGGAAGAATCCAGGATGGCCAGGGTGAAAGCCCTGCTCAAGGATAATTTACTCGAGCAGTATCAACACTCACAGCTAATGAATCCGGGCGAGTGGTTCTAATCCTCATGGACTTCTTTCAATTCTTAAATCTATTTAACAGCATTCTTAACAATTAATTTATAGATATACATGGATTCTCACCTCAAAAAACTTTCTGCTGCTGGAATGTTAGTCACCCTTGGAATAATATTTGGGGATATTGGAACATCACCCTTATACGTATTCCAGGTTCTACTTAAAGAAGGTGGACATGTTGATGTACCTTTAGTATTTGGATCAATTTCCTGTGTATTCTGGACCTTAACACTGCAGACAACTTTTAAATATATTTTTATTACTCTGCAGGCAGATAATAAAGGTGAAGGAGGTATTTTTTCCTTGTATGCCCTTGTCAGGCGATATGGGAAATGGCTTGCCATACCTGCAATTATCGGTGCAGGCACTTTACTGGCGGATGGTATAATAACCCCTCCTATCTCAGTAACCTCAGCTATTGAGGGTTTAAGCCTGGTTCCCGCTTTATCACATGCCATTGTGCCGGGTAATAATCTGATCCTGGGAATTGTGATTGGAATTATAATTTTATTATTCTTTTTCCAGCAATTTGGCACCAAGATAGTTGGGTCGTCTTTCGGGCCTATCATGTTTTGCTGGTTCCTGATGCTAAGTATTCTGGGCTTTATGCAGATATTAAATTATCCAGCAATCTTTCATGCCCTGAATCCCATGTATGGAATCCATTTGTTAATTGACCATCCGCATGGTTTTTGGCTTTTGGGAGCGGTGTTTTTATGCACTACAGGAGCTGAGGCATTATATTCTGACCTTGGACATTGCGGCCGTAAGAACATTCAGGTGACCTGGATGTTTGTAAAAACAGCACTGATGTTAAATTATCTTGGCCAGGGAGCATGGGTTCTCTCTCAACATGAGCTATATAACTTTGAAGGTGTAAACCCATTTTTTGCAATTGTACCGCATTGGTTTTTAATTCCTTCTGTAATAATTGCTACAATGGCTACCATAATAGCAAGTCAGGCACTTATATCCGGATCATTTACGCTGATAAGTGAGGCTGTGAGTATGAACTTCTGGCCTAAAATAACCATAAAATATCCCACCAATATCAGGGGCCAAATCTATATACCAAGCATCAACTGGCTGCTTTGTATTGGCTGCATTGCTGTTTCTCTATATTTTAAAACAGCCGAAGCAATGACAGCAGCTTATGGGTTTTCAATTACCATTGCTATGCTGATGACCACCATCTTAATGTATTATTTTATGCGGTATGTTAAGCACTGGCCCATTTGGTTGGTAGCTATCATTGCGTGTATCTTTATATTTGTTGAACTTTCATTCCTCATAGCAAATTCAGTAAAAATTGTAAAACGACTATTTTTCCTTGTATTCGAGGTGGGGCTGATTTTCACTATGTTTATTTGGTTTAAAGCCCGGAAGATTACGAATCGCTTCCTGACCTTTATAGATTTGAAAGAACAAATTCCCATTTTGAAAGCATTAAGTGAGGATCAGCTGATTCCTAAGTATTGTACTCATTTGATTTATCTCACGAAGGCGAATAATAGCAAACAGATTGAGCAAAAGATAATATATTCCATTTTTAGCCGCAAACCGAAAAGGGCGGATGTATACTGGTTTATCCATATTGACATTGTTGATGAACCTTATACTATGGAATATATGGTTGAAGAGTTAGAGGAAGATAAAATAATCCGTGTCGAGTTTCGACTGGGCTTCCGTATCCAGCCAAGGGTGAATGTATTATTCAGAAAAGTGGTCGAAGATATGGTTGCAAATAAAGAAATAGATATAACCAGCCGGTATGATTCTTTGAATAAATTTAATCTGGCTGCGGACTTCAGATTTGTTATCATGGAAAAATTTCTTTCCTATGAAAATGAATTCAATTTGAAAGATGGATTCATATTAAGAAGTTATTTTGCAATTAAAAAACTCGCACTATCAGATACGAAAGCCTTTGGACTTGATACCAGTGAGACAAGCGTGGAGAAAATTCCATTAATTGTGAAGCCCGTCACTTCCATACATTTGAAAAGAATTACGCCTGCTCGAACAGTAGAAGCCGGGGTACATTAATAATTATGAAAAGCAGTATCCTTACAATAATACTTGTCATGCCTCTTATTGCTTTGTCGCAGTATAAACCTATAACATTCAGCGGATACCTTGAGGCTTATTATGCTCACGATTTTAATAATCCAGGTAATGGGCTCCGTCCTGGTTTTACCTATAATTATACCCGCCTTGATGAAATAAATGTTAATCTGGCATTATTAAAAGCTGCCTATTCAAGGAAATACACGCATGCGAATCTGGCATTAATGTCAGGAACATATCCGAGGTATAATCTGGCCTCGGAACCGGCGTTTTTTAGATATATATATGAGGCCAATGCAGGTGTCAAGCTAAGTAAACGTTCAAATTTATGGCTTGATGCAGGGATATTCCCATCACATATTGGCTTTGAAAGTGCCATTGGGAAAGATAACAGCACATT
>CAYHRC010000269.1:0-4369 GCA_964358565.1 uncultured Sphingobacterium sp.
GATCTGTTCAGGGCTGATAAAGTGATCTGGAAACGTAATAGTAACAAGTATCAGGCATCGACAACGTATAACGTACAACGTAAAACATATAACGTACAACGTAAAACGTATAACGTACAACGTAAAACGTATAACTCGCCTCAACCCGCCGACATCTTCGCCCTTTGGTTTCCTGAAAAAAACCGGATCGCTCATACTGGCTTCATTGATCAGTGGGATGATAAATGGCTGATAACAGTTGAAGGCAATACTAACATAAATGGTAGCCGTGAAGGCGATGGGGTTTACCGCAAAAGACGCCTGCAATCTTCAATTTATGCTGTTGCTTCTTATCTTTAATCATTGATGCTGAGCCTGCAGCTGCTTAATAAATTGCAGGCAACTGCAGGCTTTTGACTTTACAACAAAAGGCTTATTCCGCCGAATAGCAGACGAATTTACGGAGACCACGGTCATAGTTTATTACATGTCCCTGCCTCCTCAGTCTCGCCAGCATCCTGTCAATTGTACGTGTGCTGCATTCGAATTTCTCTGCCGCTTGCTTCAGCGAAATGAATCGACCTTTGATACACATTTCGAGAAGATAATTCGTTTTTTCAAGCTGATTTTCATAATCCATTGGTATAAATATTAAGATGAACCGGGAGATGCTAATTAAATGAGAACAAAACCCTTTTATTCTGTAAATGCCTTGATTTTCAGGCTCATATCGCATATAGAATCGTTTAAGTAATTTCTTATAAAATTAAATTGTATAACTGGCTATGCTGATATTAATGGTAATTCTTCCGGCGATGCTAAATTAATTCTCCATGTAGACACAAAATCGCGTATTACACCAACAGAGCTATGAGGATGGCATAAAGTAAGATGATATAGATAAACTGTGTTAATGCTGGTCTTTTTTCAGAGTATATGAGAGTCAATGAAGGTTTGATTCAAAGCGAAAAATTGCATAAGAACAAGCGACAGGAGTGCGCTGGAAGATGCCCTATGTTTCAGTTGTCTTTTCCAAAATTTAATTTTCGCCGGACGCAAAAATCTATGTATGCACCAACAATGATATGCCCTATATACATAGCACAATCTACTATATGAACAAGCCTATGGATAGCTTAAAAACCCTCTTAAAGCCATCAAAATTACTGTTTTTGAGTGTGTCTGATTTGCTTATACCATTTGCTTCTGAGTATATTAGATCATGCTTCCATACCAGTTCGCTTCTGGGATTTTTTTAAGATTTCCGGTTTACAGCTTTGAAAATTACAAGGCTGATAAACTGCAGGAGGTGATGGATACTCCTTTTTTCAGGATGGCAATTTATTTTGGAAGCCGGCAGCTGTACAGAGAAGCAGAGCTTAAGAATTTTTGCTGTGCGCAAATGAACACGGGTATGCAGCAAAGTCTTTTAAAATACTATAACCGTATGTGTTACCGGGCAACCCCATTCGGAATGTTTTCCGGATTCGCCTGTACAGCTTGGAATGAAAACCAGCAGGGCTTATTTATAAGTGAACAGGAAGAGCTAAGCCTTCAGGCAGATTTTCGAATAAGCGCAGCTATTGGAAATATCTTTTTAGAATCTCAGATGAGTGATGATATTTTGTATTATTCAAATACAAGCCTGTATACATTCGGCAAAGAGTTAAGATATATCAAAAGGGGATGTGAAGCTGACATGGCTGAGCAAGGCCAGGGTATCGCAGCTGTTGACAAAAACAGCCTGTTATGCCGTTTGCTGGAAATCAGCCGCAATGGTATAAAAAGACAGGAACTTTCTGCTTTTTTAGAGCACTATGCGGGTGAACAATCTTCTGAACTTTTAAAGGAACTGGAAGCCGAGGGACTAATATTTAATTCAGCACAGCCTAATGTAACAGGTGAAAGCTACCTGCGACGGCTTGGAAAACTTTCCGGAAACAGTGTTATAGCAGGTTTAGCACAAAGCCTTGAAAAGATCCGCTTATCGGCAGAAGTTAATGTCCCGGAATTAGAAGAGCTTGTAAAGCCTTTTGAAGGGCTTAGCAGACAGCTGCGGCATCCTTTTTATGTTAATTATCAAAAAAATGTAAGGGGAGGTGTTGATGTAAAACACCAGCATGATATACTTGAAGGTCTTTATTGCCTGGGGAGGATGCAGCAGGGTATTGTACCAGATGCGATGTCACGTTTTCAAACCGATTTTACCAGGCGATTCGAAGACCGGGAGATCCCCCTTATGCTTGCACTTGATCCTGAGGCCGGTCTGGGTTATGAGCAGCTGGAACAGCCTGTAAATACAGGGGAATTGTTGAACGGGATCACTTTTACGGGACCTGTTGCCGAAAAAGTGATATCCTGGGGGCCCGTTCAGGAGCTTTTATTAGGAAAGATGTATAAGCCCGCTTCTCAACGTAACATAATCACAATTACTGATCAGGATATTAATGAATTGCCGGAAAGCCAGAAAAGCAAATATTCTCCGGGTATTTCTGTTATGTTCAGAATTCATGGGCAAAAAGTTTTTATCGAGGAAGCAGGCGGAGCGAGTGCAACGTCCCTGCCCGGAAGGTTCAGTGCATTCAGTGAAGAGCTCTTAAACCATGCAAGAAGCATAGCTGATAAGGAACAGGAACAAAATCCTCATATAGTTTTTGCAGAAATAGCACATTTTACTGAAGAACACGCTGCCAACATTAATACACGTGAGCACATAAGAAGATACGAAATACCGGTACTTGTGCATTCAACACTGCCGGCTGAACAGGTAATCAGCCTGAACGATCTTTACGTATCTGTCAGGGAAGGGCAGGTAATGATCCGCTCTGGACGCTTAAATAAACGGGTTATACCCCGGCTAAGTACAGCTTATAACTATAAGAGAAGCGAGCTGCCTGTTTTTCGGTTCCTGTGTGACCTGCAATACCATGGGCTGGCCTCAAGTTTTAGCCTAAATCCTGAAAGGCTGCTGCCGGGACTTAATTTTTACCCGAGGATTGAATATAAGAATTGCGTTTTAAGTCCGGCGATATGGATTTTAAATCAGGAAGATGTTAGCTCAATGCTGGATGCGGATGACCCTTATTCCGCATTCCTTAAACTAGCAGGAGAATTGAACCTCAAGCGGTATTTTGCGCTGAGCAGTGGTGACAGGCAGCTTGTTTTTGATTCGGAAGAACAGGCTGGAATTGAGATGTTTCTGGCGGAAGCACGTAATGAAAAACGAGTTATCATCAAAGAGTTCTTTTTACCTGGAGCAGGGGAATCCTTGCTGAAGAATGAACAGGGAGAGGCTTATGTTCACCAGATGGTTGCCGCTCTTACCTGTACCCAGGAAAGTTATTCCTCTGAAAATATCTTGCAGCATATACCATTAAAGATAAAAAGGAATTTTGCCCCGGGTGATGAATGGCTTTATTTTAAAATATATTGCGCTCCGCAAAATGCAGACTATATTCTCACAAGGAAGTTATTTCCCCTGCTAAAGAAATACCTGAATTGCAGCGAGATTGATCAATGGTTCTTTATCCGTTATTATGACCCGGGGCATCACCTGCGGCTGCGTGTAAAAGCGGGTAATACATTGATAAAAGACTTACCGGGTTTGTTGAGCAGGCTACTGAAACCACTGATTGAAAGCGGCATTATCTCTAACCTTTCACTGGACACCTATAGAAGGGAGATTGAGCGTTATGGTCCTAAAACCATCGTAGATGCTGAAAGAGCTTTTATGAGTAGCAGTGAACTGGTAATAGCGCATCTCCAAGAAAACAAGAATGAGTTTGAGACCATACAATTTGCAATGTTCAGTGCAGATGCGCTGTTAAATTCATTTGATATCGCTGCACCTGTAAAACTGGAGCTTCTTGAACATATTTGCACGGGCCTGATGAATGAATTGGGTGAAGAAAAGCAATTACGGGATGATCTGAACCGGAAATACCGTGAACACCAGCAAGCGATATGGTCCTTTATGGCTGAAGGAAAGCAATCTCTCAGCAGGGAAGAGATTTTAAGGATAAGGATTTTTAAGAAAGACCTGTGTACATTAAGGATAGCAATGAAAAAGTATGAACCTGGAGGAATGCGGAGATGTGCTGCAGATATGTTGCATATGCATATGAACCGGATCTTCAGTGCCGAACAGCGTAAAAAGGAACTTGTCATTTATTACCTGACTTTGCGCTTTTACCTGTCGCTGCAGGCCAGGAAAAGGGGTTATTCAGTAGAAAGAAAGGTGCAAGCCATTAAAAATGTATAAAGCTGGTCATCGCTATTGGGATGACAGGCGGGGTGGAGGCATCTCAATTTAGAGTTAAGTTCGATGTGAGCATCTACACAACCTGTCATCCCGAATAGAATGAGGGAACTTATCAAATGAGGAGTTAAT
>CAYHRC010000270.1:0-4315 GCA_964358565.1 uncultured Sphingobacterium sp.
CAAATTCCATCTCCATCAGAGCTTCATTTACATCCATCATATCCATTAAAAAATTCTGCGGAAGGACATACTTATCTCCTTCTGCCAGAAGATTATTGAGGGATAAAATGTATTCGATGCGTTTCAGCGGATCTGAAAGTACCTGGTAGGCCTTATTATTCAATGTAGAGAGTTCCAGTATTTCAGATTGCTTCTCATCTGTTTCATTTATATGAAAATCAGGATGAAAGCGCTTGCTGAGCTCATAGAACTTCTTCTTCACCAGGGCTTCATCCGGATGAAATGAAACGGGTATATCGTAAAGTTCAAAGTAATTCACCCTAACTAACTAACAAACTAACAAACTAACAACTAGCAAACTAAAAACCCCTAATTAATAACATGTTTGATGATATCATTTCCAAATACAAATACCATCAGTGTAATCAGGATCACAAAGCCAACCATTTGTGCACGCTCCATGAATTTATCTCCAAGTGGCTTGCCTTTAACCATCTCTACTAAGAGGAAAATAGCATGGCCACCATCAAGCGCAGGGATTGGTAATAAGTTCATTAATGCAAGTGCCATCGATAATAAGCCAACAAGGCTCCAGAATTTTGTCCAGTCAACCGTATTACCGAACATGGTAGCGATACCGATCGGGCCTGTAAAGGCCTTATTAGCTTTAACTTGTCCGGTTGCGACTTTTCCAAGACCTTTGGCATTATCCATGAATGATCCCCATGCTTTAGAGGCTCCAACAGGCAATGCGTCAAAGAGGCCATAACTAACCCGTTCCAGAGGAATATTGAAATACTGCGGAATATAAACACCAATTGTTCCTTCCGGTGAAACTTTCGCCGGGATGTTCAGGACTTTGTTATCACGGATAACAGAAACCGCTACTGAACCATTCCTGTTTGACTGAACCTGCTCTTTAAACTCATCGTAAAAAACAACAGGCTTGCTGTTCACTGCAACAATGCTATCACCTGCCCTTAAACCAGCTTTTGCAGCATTTCCACCTGGCTCCACCTGCGAAACAGCAGAGATCCTGACGCGGGCTTCCACGAATTGTGTGATACCTAAGTCAGAAACTTTTTCAAGAATATCTCCGGGAACATGCACTGATTGGGTTTCACCATTGCGTAATACTGTAAGTTCAGTATTCCCAAGCAATACCTTCGAGCTGGTCAGTTCATCAAACCTTTTTACAGGCTGACCATTCACCTCAGTGATCCTGTCGCCATTCTGCAAGCCAATTTCCTTACCAATCACACCGGGTGCAATCCCATCAGGCAGTTTATCATTTGGAATAAACGTTTCGCCATTTTTTAAGGTTAGCATCCAGAATATGAAAATCCCGAGGATAATATTCACAGTAACACCACCCAGCATGACAATCAGTCGCTGCCAGGCTGGTTTGGAACGAAACTCCCAGGGCTGCGGCGGACCAGCCAGTTGTTCAGTATCCATTGATTCATCGATCATTCCGGATATCTTCACATACCCCCCCAAAGGAAGCCAGCCCATACCATACTCACATCCTTTATAATTAAAGCTAAAAAGCTTGAAGCCCCATGCATCAAAAAATAAATAAAATTTCTCTACCCTGATACCAAAAGCGCGGGCCGCTAAAAAATGCCCTGCTTCGTGTAATATGATTAAAATTGATAATCCCAGTAACAGTTGACCTGTCATTACTAATCCATCCATGCCTTATTCTCTTGTTTTTATATTTTAGATATTATTATTTCTGATTTGTTACTAATTGCCGGGCGTAAATCCGCGTTTCTCTGTCGGTTTCCATATAATCATCCAGCGAAGGATCGGCTATAAAGGACATTTTGGCCATACAGTTTTCAATGACATCGCTCATCTGTAAAAATCCTAATCGGTTATTCAAAAATTCTGCCACAACCACTTCATTGGCTGCATTGATGACACATGGCATGTTTCCACCTGTATTCAGTGCCTGAAAAGCAAGAGCGAGGTTCCTAAACGTCTTTTTGTCAGCCTCTTCAAAGCTCAGGTTTGGAAAATCCATAAAATTAAAACGCGGAAAATCATTAAGTATTCTTTGAGGATACGCTAAAGCATACTGAATTGGAAGCTTCATATCAGGTAAACCCATCTGGGCCTTCATAGATCCATCATTAAACTGAACTATAGAATGGATTACAGACTGGGGATGTACGATGACATCGATCTGCGAAATATCCAGCTTGAAAAGCCATTTTGCTTCAATTACTTCAAGTCCCTTGTTCATTAAAGTTGCTGAATCGATGGTTATCTTTTCTCCCATTATCCAATTGGGGTGCCTGAGAGCTTCCTTTTTAGTGATTGAAGTTAAAAAATCAAGGTTTTTACCACGAAAAGGGCCACCGGACGCAGTTAAATAGATCTTCTCAACAGGATTCCCTTCTTCACCTGCCAGGCATTGAAATATCGCTGAATGCTCCGAATCAACGGGAAGAATTTTCACTCCATGCTGTTCTGCAAGACTTGTTACAAGTTCTCCTGCCACAACAAGAGTTTCCTTATTGGCAAGTGCAATATCCTTTCCGGCTCTAATGGCAGCCAGAGTAGGTTTCAAACCGGCGAAGCCAACCATAGCTGTCAGAACCAAAGAAATTTCAGGGTCTTCCAGTACTTCGCAAAGATCATCCATTCCGGACAGTACCCTGATGTTTAATGGTTTGAGAGCGCTCTGAATTTCATCAAATTTCGATCTGTCGCCAATAACGACATATACCGGTCTAAACTCTGCTGCCTGCTGTATCAGAAGTTCAGAATTGTTATTAGCTGTAAGTAAATAAGCCTTAAAGCGGTCAGAATTTTGACGGATAACCTCCAAAGCCTGAGTACCTATGCTACCTGTTGAACCTAAAATGGCTATATTTTTAATCTTTCCTTCCAAACTCTTTCCCATCACAGCTTAATTATCCATTTATTTAATTCATCGGCAATAAGCCGGTCATTTGACAACCTTGGAACTTTATTCTGTCCGCCAAGTTTTCCCTGCTCCCTCATATAATTGATAAACGCATCTTTCTTTAATTCATGCATTATCAAAGGCTGCAAAATTTTTCCTTCAACCAGATCATAATAATACGGATTCTTCTGCTGAAGGGCCTGATCTACTTTAATTCTGAAGCTGCCAAGGTCTTTGGGAGCTTTTTCAAATTCGACATACCATTCATGGTATGGTAATTCATGGCCTTCCGGATTAACCTGTGGTGCAACAGTAAATTCTGTAATCTCTGCTCCCTCCTCTTTTGCTACTGATAAAATCGCATGTTCAACTTCCTCACAAATAACATGTTCGCCAAAAGCCGAAATATAATGTTTAATTCTCCCCGTTACAATTATGCGGTAAGGATCTTTGGAAACAAATTTAATGGTGTCACCGATGCTGTAACCCCATAATCCCGCATTTGTATTTAATATCAGGGCATAGTTCTTATCAAGCTCTACATGTTCAAGGGAAATCCTTGGGGCATTCTCATTGAAGTATTCGTCTGCCGGAATAAACTCATAGAATATGCCAGCATCAACCAATAATAGCAATCCCCTTTCTTTTTGAGAATCCTGAAAAGCAATAAAACCCTCGGAAGCGGGGTAAGTCTCAATGGAATCGATCCTTTTACCTATACTCTCTTCAAGGCGGGCCCGGTAAGGTTCAAAATTCACACCTCCATAAACAAAGAGCGAGAAATTCTTAAAAATATCCTTTATCTTTTTTCCATCCGCCCTGGCTATAAGCCGGTCGAAATACATCTGCACCCAGGGTGGAATACCTGAGATGAGGCGCATATCTTCCCGGATGGTTTCATCCACAATTGCATCGATCTTTTCTTCCCAATCCTCAATACAATTGGTTTTATAAGATGGCAGACGATTCTTTTGAAGATAAGAAGGAATATGA
This sequence comes from uncultured Sphingobacterium sp., assembly GCA_964358565.1. Classification (GTDB taxonomy): domain Bacteria; phylum Bacteroidota; class Bacteroidia; order Sphingobacteriales; family Sphingobacteriaceae; genus Daejeonella. The sequence continues at coordinate 3,911 of CAYHRC010000270.1, forward strand.
TTAGCAACTATACCAGATAATCGGCCTATAGCCACGCCGTTTTTAACATCAAGGACTGGACTGCCTTGTAAAAAAATGATCTTTCCGTCAATAAACCCGGAATTGCCAGTCTCGTGAATATAACAAAACAAAGCATTACGGGCCGCTTTGATATGTTCAGGCATTGATATTTTAGAGATCGGGATATATTTTACGCCTGAAGTAGTTCCTGAAGTTTTAGCCAGATACAAGGGTTTGCCCGGCCACAATACATTTTCCTCACCCTGAACTATTCTATCAATTTAAGAGCGAGAGTTAGCAGGGCTACTCCGCCTCAGGGCTTGCGTCATTGCTCCGGCGGATATTCGAGATCACCTTCCAGGTGACGGCGCTTTTGCCGATGAAGACCTGCACGAAAGATATCTC
>CAYHRC010000271.1:0-4296 GCA_964358565.1 uncultured Sphingobacterium sp.
AAGTCAAAGAGAGATCAATAGCCTCTAAAACATAAGGGTCATCATCAAGAACTAATATCCGATTTTCCATAGTAATGTATTATTTATACGCCCGTGACAGGAAAATGTTTCGGTTTTAGTAAAAGCGGGATGTTCTTGAACCTAGGGAGCTAGCTGATCCATTCAAAGCGGGTGTAAGGAACCAATACATCGGGTATCCTGATCCCCTTTTCGGTCTGGTTATTTTCAAGTAAGGATGCTACAATCCGCGGCAAAGCGAGCGCACTTCCATTCAGGGTATGTGCCAGCTGAGGCTTTCCTTCTTTTCCTTTGTAACGCAGTTTTAAGCGATTGCTTTGATATGTTTCAAAATTTGATACGGAAGAAACTTCGAGCCAGCGTGCCTGGGCTGCACACCATACCTCCATATCATACGTTTTTGCGGAAGTAAAGCCCATATCTCCTCCACACAAACTTAAAACACGATAAGGCAATTCAAGGGCCTGTAAAAGGGACTGAACATAGGTGCTCATCTGTTCGAGTGTATCGTACGATTTGTCAGGATGCACCACCTGTACAATTTCAACCTTATCAAACTGATGTAATCGGTTCAGACCGCGTACATGAGCCCCGTATGAACCCGCTTCACGACGGAAACATGGTGTATAAGCACAATTTTTAACAGGTAATTCTTCTTCTTTAAGTATCACATCCCTGTAGAGGTTTGTAACCGGCACCTCAGCCGTGGGAATGAGGTATAGGTTATCCCCGGTGATATGATACATCTGTCCTTCCTTGTCGGGAAGTTGCCCGGTGCCAAAACCCGAAGCCTCATTGACCACAATCGGCGGCTGCATTTCGCGATAACCAGCAGCATCTGCCCGGTCTAAAAAGAAGTTGATCAGTGCACGCTGCAGCTTTGCACCCTTACCTTTATAAACGGGAAATCCGGCGCCGGCGATTTTATTGCCAAGTTCGAAATCTATAATATCATATTTTGCAGCAAGCTCCCAATGGGGAATTGCATTTTGCATAAGGGATGGCATCTGTCCATGCTCGAAGACAATTTCATTATCTTCAGGGCTTACACCTTTCGGAACGGATGTATGCGGCAGATTTGGAAGCAAAACCAGCTCATTTTGTAAAAGAATTTCTATTGCGCCCAATTTATCTCCCAATATTTTTATTTGTTCTTTAAAAGAATTGGTTTCCGCTTTTATGACTTCAGCTTCCAGCTTTAAGCCCTCGCGCATCAGATCGCCAATTTTTTTGGACGCTGCATTAGCCTCCGCAGATACTGAGTCTAACAGAGTTTGAGTCTGACGGCGATCGTCATCAAGCTGAATGATCTGATCAACCAGTTCAGGCTGTTTGAAATTCTTAACTGATAAACGCTTTAAAACTTCTTCCCTATTTTCGCGGATATAACTAACTTGCAGCATCTTTTATAATTTTACACAAAGATATAAACACTTTGGAGTTTGGAGTTTCGTTTTGGTTTTTTCCTCAACTCTCCCAACTTCGCTTAAACAAAATGAGCGGAAAACTCTACCTCGTACCAACTCCTATAGGCAACCTTGAAGACATGAGCTTCAGAGCTATCCGTATTCTGAAAGAAGTGGATCTCATTCTTGCCGAAGATACCCGTACAAGTGCGCCATTGCTTAAACATTTCGGCATTGATAAAAAGGTATTCTCACACCATCAGCACAATGAGCATAAATCGGTAACTGAAATTATTCGATTCCTGAAAGAAGGAAAGAATATTGCCCTGATATCTGATGCAGGCACTCCGGCCATCTCTGATCCGGGCTTTTTACTGGTCCGTGAGGCGATCAAAAATGATCTTGCACTTGAATGCCTGCCAGGAGCAACAGCCTTCGTACCTGCACTGGTTAATTCGGGATTGGCTGCCGACCGATTTACTTTTGAAGGCTTCCTTCCTGTTAAGAAAGGGCGCCAAACGCGGATGAAGGAATTAGTGAATGAGGAACGTACGATGATATTTTATGAATCTCCTCACCGTTTACTAAAGACACTTGAAGAATTGAGCAAGTACTTAGGTGCAGAAAGACAAGCCTCAGTATCAAGAGAACTCACCAAGCTTTTCGAAGAAACAGTAAGGGGAACTTTGAATGAAATTAAAATACATTTCGAAACTCATACGTTAAAGGGAGAGTTTGTAATCTGTGTAGCAGGCAAATGAAAGGATGATTTGCTGATACAATGAACAAAACAATAAAATCAAAAATTATGTTGATTGAACAATATTTAACAGATGATCAGGATCCTAAAACAGCTGAAAAGGTTTTGGGGAAACTACGTGATATGCTTACTTCAGGCGAAGCAATTGCCTATTTAGCAATTCAAAAAAAACCCGCGGTAACACTCATTCCGGATTGTATAGCAGTAACAAATAAACGCATAGTATTTTATATCCCACAAAATCTGGGACTCACTACTAACTTCATAACGTTTGCCTGGGCAGAGGTCAAAGAAGTATCGTTTAAAGAAGAATTCTTCGGATCAAAATTCATTACCGTTCCGCAAACAGGCGAGAATGTAGTTATCGATTATATTCCCAAGGTACAGGCGCGTAAGCTTTTCCAGTTTTGCAATGAACAATTAGAGAAACAGAAGAATATCCCTGGTAATCAGGACTTTGAGACTCAAAAGCCAAGCCAGAGAGGTCAGAATGATGAAGATGAATACTCATCCTATATAGAAATCGAAGAAGATAGCAGCCCTTTCATTCAGACGCAAAATACACAAGTTTCGGAACCAGAGGATGAAGTTACTGCCAAGCTTAAAAAATTGAAGACCCTTTTTGAAAAACAACTGATCACCCAGGAAGAATACGAAAGCAAAAAGGCAGATATCTTATCCAATTTATAAGTTGAAAAAGAACTATCTCCTGGCTCTCTTCAGTGCTTTTTTATTGTGGTTTGCATGGCCCCCCATCCCTTTTACTGCCTTAATCCTGCTTGTTGCACTGGTTCCCTTATTGCTGGCGGTTGAAAATGTTATTGAGTCATCCAGGCAAACAAAAGGTACACATATATTCCGCCTGGCATTTTTGTGTTTTTTTATCTGGAATACGGCCAGTATTTATTGGGTATTTAATTCATTAAATGCAGTAATGCCCTCCTGGACAGCTATTTTGATTTCTTTGATCCCTTTCGGATTGGGATCATTATTAATGACTGTTGCTTTCTGGCTTTACTTCCGTATGCGGATTGTCAGCTCAGGAACGCTCAGTTATGCCGGGCTTCTATGCTTCTGGATAGCTTATGAATATCTTCATCAGACCTGGGATCTTGCATTCCCATGGATGAACCTTGGAAATGGTTTTGCCCAATCACATTATCTCGTTCAATGGTATGAATACACCGGCGTCTATGGAGGGACATATTGGGTCTTAATGTCCAATATTCTTGTTTTTGAAACCTACAGGGCTTTCAAAGCGGGTGCTGCGCAAAAAAGAAGATTTACACTGGCAGCCCGGGCAATTGCTCATGCACTGATCCCCATAATTATTTCATTGGGCATTTATTTCACCTATAAAGAAAAAACGAACCCGGCCAATGTGGTGGTTGTACAGCCGAATATTGATCCTTACGAGAAGTTTGGCAGTTTGCCTGCATCGCTCCAGATAGAAAAAATGATCCGCCTCTCTGATTCACTTGGTCAGGCCAATACAGAATATTTCATTTGGCCTGAAACTGCCATTTCAAAGGATACAGAAGAGAAAAGTATCAGGCAGGATCCAAATTTTGCCGCCATTCAAAATTTTTTAAGCGCTTATAAAAACGGGAACCTGCTTTCAGGAATCGAAAGCTATACTTTGTATGATTCTGCCAGAACATTAACTGCACGATATGACGAACGCAGCCGATTATACTTTGATGTATTCAATGCCGCCGTTTTAATAGAAAACTCGCCAAAAGTACAGTTCTATCATAAATCCAAGCTGGTTCCGGGTGTTGAACAAACCCCGTTCTCTTCATCCCTGTCATTTTTAAAACCGGCTTTCGCTGCGTTTGGCGGTTCATCAGGAAGTTATGGTAAACAGAAGGAGCCTTCAGTATTCTATTCTCAAAGTGGTATTGGTTCTGCACCAGTGATCTGCTATGAATCAATTTGGGGAGAATATGTGGCCGAATATGTAAATAAAGGCGCACAATTCATTGCTATTATTACAAATGACGGGTGGTGGGGAAATACTTCAGGCAAAGACCAGCACCTTCAATATGCAAAGCTCAGAGCCATAGAAACCCGAAGATGGGTTGTCCGCTCTGCAAATACCGGCATTTCAGC